>NZ_JBDJAV010000142.1:0-1947 GCF_039649625.1 Plantactinospora sp. ZYX-F-223
ATGTAATGGTGAACTTGAAAGAGTGGGCGAAGCGGGAAGGAGTCCACCCGGTCACGGCGTATCGCTGGTTCCGGGAGGGCAAGCTGCCCGTGCCCGCTCGACGAGTCGGCGGCCTGATCCTGGTAGAGCGGCACGCCGAGGCGTCGTCACCAGAAACCACAGTGGTGTACGGCCGCGTGTCGTCTGCCGATCAGAAGTCCGACTTGGATCGACAGGTCGCCCGGGTAACCGCATGGGCGACTGGGCGGAACCTCGTTGTGTCCCGAGTCGTTACCGAGGTCGGGTCCGCGCTCAACGGACGCCGCGAGAAGTTCCTGGCGTTGCTGCGTGACCCGACCGTCACGACGATCGTGGTCGAACACCGGGACCGGTTCGCCCGTTTCGGCGGCGAGTACGTCGAAGCCGCGCTGGCCGCCCAAGGCAGGCGGCTTCTGGTGGTCGACCCGGCCGAGGTGGACGACGACCTTGTGCGCGACATGACCGAGATCCTGACGTCGCTGTGCGCCCGTCTCTATGGACGGCGCTCTGCTGCGAACCGAGCCCGCCGCGCCGTCGAAGCGGCCACCGAGGGCGACCCGGCATGAAGACGATTCAGGCGTACCGGTTCGCCTTGGACCTCACCCCGACCCAAGAGCGTGCGGTACTCGCGCACGCCGGGGCGGCACGGTTGGCGTACAACTGGGCGTTGGCTCGGGTGAAGGCGGTCATGGACCAGCGCGCGGCGCAGCGTACCTACGGTGTGCCGGATGGTCAGCTCACCCCGGCGGTCGGGTGGTCGTTGCCCGCGTTGCGCCGGGAGTGGAACGCCGCGAAGGGTGGTGTGGCGCCGTGGTGGCGGGAGTGTTCGAAGGAGGCATTCAACACCGGCCTGGACGCGCTCGCCCGCGCGTTGAAGAACTGGGCCGACTCCCGCGCCGGTAAACGTGCTGGCCGTCCGGTCGGGTTTCCTCGGTTCAAGTTCCGACGCCGCACCACACCGTCCGTGCGGTTCACCACCGGCACGATCCGGGTCGAGCCCGACCGCATGCACGTGACGCTACCCAGGCTGGGCCGATTGAAGCTGCACGAGTCCGCTCGGAAACTCGCACGCCGCGTGGACAACGACACCGCCCGGATCATGTCCGCGACCGTCCGGCGCGACGGTGGCCGCTGGCACGTCTCGTTCACCGTCGAGGTCGAACGCGCCGACCAGGTACCGGCCAAGCCCACGTCTGTGGTAGGCGTGGACGTCGGCGTCACGCACCTTGCGGTGTTGTCCACCGGTGAACTGGTGGACAACCCGCGCCACCTCGTTGCCTCGCAGGCCCGGCTACGTGCCTGGGGAAGAGCGCTGTCGCGTAAGAGCGGCCCCGACCGGCGTACCGGACGCCGCCCATCGAAGCGGTGGGAACGGGCGTCCGCGCGGCTTGGCCGTGCGCACGCCCGGGTCGCTCATCTGCGCCGCGACGGCCTGCACAAGCTCACCACCCGGCTCACTCGTGAGCACGGCACGGTCGTGGTCGAAGACCTCAACGTGGGCGGCATGCTGCGTAACCGGCGGCTGGCCCGGCATATCGCTGACGCCGGATTCGCCGAGATCCGCCGTCAACTCGCTTACAAGACCTCATGGAACGGTGGCCGACTGATCGTGGCCGACCGTTGGTATCCGTCCTCGAAGACCTGCTCGGGCTGCGGCGCGGTGAAAGCCAAGCTGGCCCTGTCCGAGCGTGAGTACGACTGTGAGGCGTGTGGGCTGGTCCTGGACCGGGACCTCAACGCCGCACGCAACCTGGCCGCTGTTGCGGCCGAGTTCGACACCGCCGGGAGTGGCCCGGTGGCAGCACGTGGAGCCGACCGTAAGACCCGTGCACGCGGGCTGGCGGCTGTGAAGCGTGAACCCGGCACGGCGTCCGCCGGTCAGACCGGGACCGTCCCACCGCAAGGCGGGACTACTAATCACGTGCTCAC
>NZ_JBDJAV010000143.1:0-1912 GCF_039649625.1 Plantactinospora sp. ZYX-F-223
GGTGTTGTGGTGGAGGGTGTCGCTGGTGTTGTGGTGGAGGGTGATGTCGGCGTAGAGGGTGTCGTGGTGGCGCCAGGTGTTGCGTAGGTTTCGGAAAGCGGGTCCGTAGGTGTATCCCGCCGCGTCGGCGGTGGTGTAGAAGTCGTCGACCGGTACTGGTTCGGCGTCTGCGGGTGGCCAGGCCCCGTACTGGGGCCGGCCGGTCTGCCCGGGGTTGTGGGTGAGCATGGCCTCGGCGTGCAGGGTCCAGTCGGCATCCTGGTCGGGACGGCTGTACACCCGAGCGGTATGCCCGCCACCATCCCCGGTGGGTGTGACCACGATCTGTAGGTCACGGTCGTGATCGGCCGGTAGCGGGGCGAGGATCGTCAACTCGGCGATATGGTCAGCGCCGACCTGATCCCCGACCTGGATAAGCCAGTCGATGAACGCGGTCGCCGGCACGATCACCACACCCGCGACAGCATGCTGACGCAGCCAGGACAGCCGATCAGATGACAACCGGCCCGACACGACCGTCGGCCCGTCAGCGACCCTGGCCACCTCCCACCGCAGCCCCCCGCCACCCGGACGCAACCAGTAACGGCGGTGCTGGAACGCATACGTCGGCAGATCGACCAGCCGCCCCGACCGGCCCAACAACACAGGCCAGTCGACCGGCACCCCACGAGTCCACAACCCGCCCACACCCGACAACAACATCCGCACCTGATCACGACCACGACGCATCACCGGAACCGCCGCCACGGCCTCACCGATCATCGCCGTCAGAACAGCATCCGGCCCCACCTCCACCACCGTGGACACACCATTGTCCCGCAACCAGCCGACACAATCAGCGAACCGCACCGCCTGCCGGGCATGCCGCACCCAATAATCCGCACACCCCAACACCTGCCCCGACTCCGGCCGACCGGTCACCCCCGACACCACCGTCAACTCCGGCTCACGCCACCGCACCGACTCCGCAACCTCAGCAAACTCCGCCAGCATCGGCTCCATCAACCGCGAATGAAACGCGTGACTGACCACCAGACGCCGCGACCGCCAACCCCGCACCCCACACTCGACCACCACCCGATCCACCGCCGCCGAAGGACCAGACAACACCACCGACTCCGGCCCGTTCACCGCCGCCACATCAACACCCATCAACTGCGCCAACTCAACCGCGTCAACCTCCGCCGCCTCGACAGCGACCATCCCACCACCAGCACCCAACCCCTGCATCAACCCAGCCCGAGCCGCGACCAACCGACACGCATCCTCCAAATCCAACAACCCCGCGACATGAACAGCCGCCAACTCCCCCACCGAATGACCAACCACCACATCAACCCGCACCCCAAACGACTCCAACAACCGAAACAACGCCACCTCCACAGCAAACAACGCCGGCTGCGTGAACACCGTGTCATCCAAACCCAACCCACCCACCACACCACCAGCCACAACCCCAGCCAAACCCCCCGGCAACAAACCATCAAACCCCGCACACACCCGCCCGAACACCTCAGCAAAAACCGGGAACCCCTCCGCCAACTCCCGACCCATACCCACCCACTGCGCACCCTGACCCGTAAACACCGCCGCCACACCACCCGACGACACCGAACCAAACACCCCCGACCCCACCCGCAACCCCTCCACCACCGACCCACGATCCTCACCCACCACCACCAACCGGTGATCCAACCCCGCCCGAGACAACACGAGGGTCCTGGCCACATCCGGCAACGGCACGTCCCGACCCGCACCCTCCAACCAATCCGCCAACCGCTGCGCCTGCCCCTGCAACGCCGCCCTGCTACCCCCCGACACCACAACCGGCAGCAGAGAATCCGCAGACACGACCGGCAGCGCCGGCCCCTGCATGCCGGAGACCGCCGAGGAGTCCGACAACCCCGGCTGA
>NZ_JBDJAV010000144.1:0-1862 GCF_039649625.1 Plantactinospora sp. ZYX-F-223
GAGCCAGGTCTTTCTCGGCACGGAGACTTACAACGTCCGGCGGCTGGTCCGCGCACCAGGCCAGAGCCGCGAGTGGCCGGCCGTCAGTGTCCACAGTTAGGCCGGTGATGGCTTTGATCTCGGGTGTGCAGGAGGTCAGTCCGGTCAGGAGCAGCAGGGCGGTGGTCAGCGAAGCGGTGGTCCGCTGCGCGGTCGTCGGCGCTTGAACGGCCATGCTCCGACGGTCGCAGGACTGCGTTGATCTACGACCACAGTCCGGTCTCGGGTCTATGACGGCTTCAGGCTGGGGGCGCGCATTCCTTGGGGCTATGCGCGGATGCTCGGCCCGGCACGGTTGGTGTACCGGAAGCGCCGGCCACCGGACATGATGGTCCCAGCCTGGGCGGCGCGCATCGAGAGCAGCAGAGTCGGACACCCCTTGAGCCGAGGGCGCACTACGCTTGGAGGCCGGCCTGCCCAACGCGCGGCGCCGGTACCGCGCGTCGCTGAACCCAGGGGTGGCAGCACCGTTCGAGCCGGGCCAGGCTCCGGGGAGCCCGCTCACAATGAGCGGGCTCCCGAAACGGTTTGGCCCGGTCCCGACCGTTCAACTGCAACTGCAAAGGCGCGGACGCGCGGAGCGCGGCAGATGAACGCGCCGTCGCGCCAAGAGTGGTAAACCGTGTAGATCTATGTGGCAATGTTGCCGGATGTCGTCGAGTCCTCACCCGCCGCCGAGTCGCGACCAAATCGAGGCAAGATTCCTGGCGCTCCTGGACGGAAGCCAGTCACGCGACGAGGCCGACCGATGGGCTGCTCAGTGGGTCACCGATCCGGATGGCGGCGGTGTGGAGGACGAGGATGTCTGGTGGGCGCTGACCCAGCTGTACGGCGTCGACCTGCGCCACGCTAAGAACGGCCCGTACCTGCACGACGATGAGCAGATACGACACTGGCTCCATACCTTCCGCGCGCGCCGTCCCCGGGCGTCCTGAGCACAGACACGCCCGGCATGCGGCGTGAGAGTCTGCTGATTAAGCACTAGAATTGCCGGAAGGGATAGCCGCTGCGAATTAGCCTCTCTCCACCGAAGGCCACTGAGGTAATTCGTTCAGCGCACTGCCAGAAAGTCGCCAGGAGCGAAGGGGGCCTAGATATTTTAGCTGCCCCGGACACGAGAGATGCTGCGAGAGTTCATGAATCGTACAAAGCGCTAGCTGGGTAACAACGGCAATTGAATTCTGACCCGTGTACCTGGTAACGCCCCAGCTGCCGCGATTGTGAGTAGCGACGCCAATCTCGGGTGGTCTCTTGAAGTGGTTCCGGTCCTGGTGGGCGGTGGCGTGGCGCAGCTTTACCAGCGAGTCCAGCCACTTCGCAGCCTCAGTTCCGCGCCTGGTGCGTTCCTCTAGATGAGATTGATCGTTGAAAGCCACCCACCAGTCAGCATCAATTCCGATCTCACGGGCTCGCGCGGCAAAAGAGAACCACCAGCACGGCATCGGGTCAAGGCCAAAGTATGCCCAGTAGAGCTTCCTGACATTGACCGACGAAGGCGACTGCAGCTTCTCAGGCGGGAACCATTGCCTGAGCTCGGCGGGAACCTTTCTCGCCGCAGTCCTTAGATAATCGTAACCCGCACATACAAGCTGCTCATTAAAATCCTCCCAGGCTGCAACGGACATGACAGCAATAGCTCGGTACATGGCGCGTGATTCAACGTTAAGGCCGCCACCGCTGGAACCTCGCTGCTTCGCCTTGCGGGCGTTGATACGTCCGGCCTCGGCGTCGAGCAGTAACGCATCACCAAGAGCAGCGACGAATCTTTCGAAGGCATCCTGGAACACGTAGCGGGCCACCGGGCCTCCGATCGAATCGGGCTA
>NZ_JBDJAV010000145.1:0-1861 GCF_039649625.1 Plantactinospora sp. ZYX-F-223
GCACGCCAGCGGCAAGCAACACGGTGGCCGACCACATCACCGTGCTGGAGCAGGCCATCGCCCAGATCCCGGCCGCCTACGGCAGGAAAATCATCTTCCGGGCCGACGGTGCCGGGGCGACCAAAGACCTCCTGGCCTGGATCAAGACTGAGGCCGCCGTACACGGCTACCCCCTGGCATTACGGTGTCGGGTTCGACGTCACCGAAACGGTCCGCGACGCGATCACCGCAGTGCCGGATGACAAGGTACGCCGCGGCGCCCACGTCACGGAGATCACCGGACTCCTCACCCTCGCCGACGGGTGGCAGGACGACCTGCGGGTACTGGCCCGCACCGAACCGCTGCACCCCCGCCACCGCAAACAGGCCAGCGAGGCGGAGAAACACTGCGAGCAACGCTTCCAAGCCATCGCCACCGACCTGCCCGGCCACCCCTACCCGAAACTGGACGCCTTCCACCGCAACCACGCCGGTATCGAGCCCGTGATCAAAGACGGCAAGGACCTTCTCATCTGGTCGGGGCGAGCGGCGCGGTTGGCTACGGTGGGTCTGTCATGGCGTCCATGGCGGTCCAGGCCTGGATGAGGTCGGCCTGGTGGGGATGATGGTTGTCGAGTCGGATGATCAGGGTCCGCGCGTGGTGGATCAGCCGGGCGGGAGCGCCCAGCAGGGTCCGGCGCAGGGTGGCGGGGGTGGCCTTGCGTAGTTGAGGGTGGTGGTCCAGGGCGAGGTGCCGCAGCCAGGCGAGCAGGTCCGCGGCGATGGCCACGGCGAGGCACCAGGCCTGGTTGTAGCCGGGCAGGCGGCGTAGCCCCAGGTCCTGACCCGGCCCGCCAGGGGACACCCAGGGCCACACTCGGCCATCCGGCCGGGTCGTCGTCATGCCCAAACCCAAACGATCACCGAGAGAGCGACCATAGTCGATCAGATATCTCGGCCCTCAAGATCGTGAAAGATCTGGGCCAACGCTCCTATTCGCACCCTCACGTGCCATGAATTCAAGGTGAGCAGCGACGACGCTCTACTCTTTCTTCACAGCTTCAACCCCAAAAATTAATAATGTTGGATTAATGACTTGTATCACTTGTCCGCTTGTTGATGATATGGAAGTTCGGGCGCTATATGTATATATCCATTTGAATTGACCGATGGCTATCAAGTAGAGTCCTGATGGCTATCAAGTAGAGTCGTTGTTGATCCACGCCAGCCGGGAAATTACTGGAGGCAAGTCGCGTAGGATCCCGGGTAGTGCGGGAATTGTCTGCCGGCACAGTTGTGAACAGGGGAAAGCATGAAGTTTGCGCGTAGGTTGGTGTCTGGTGCAGTGGCCCTGTGTGTCGTCTTGAGTGGCATTATCGCTCCGTCGGCGGCTGCGGCATCAGAACCAGGCATCCTGGGCTGCCAGGCAAGCAGTGCAGCACTTCAGTACCGGTTCTATGAGTCGAACGGCTCCATTGGCACGCGGAGGTACGAGTGTAGTGGAGACTACAATCTTAACTCCCTGGGCTACGATCTTCGCGCAGGCGGCTGGTCTGGAATTGTGTATGCGACTACGGGCCCTGTGACATTTTTCTGCGATGGCGAAATCATGTCGCTCGAAGGCTACAGAATCACGCGGATCTGGATTAGTGCTACCAAGTACCCGCAATGTTAAGCAGCACATTCTAGGTGGTTGGGAAAGTGTTGAGACCAATTCTCGTGCGATGAGGGTTGTTCAGCCCGATGCCGAAGCGGGGGCCTGGCCTGTGGTGATGTGCGTGCAGCACCCGCTTCTCTGGCTAGGTTAGAAGCAGCTCGATCGATACGGCCGGCGGCCGGGTCTCGCGACCCGGCCGCCGGCCGCGGTTTCGACTCCATCCGT
>NZ_JBDJAV010000146.1:0-1770 GCF_039649625.1 Plantactinospora sp. ZYX-F-223
GACCGTCGGCCGGATCCGCGGCTCCACGTTCACCGACGGCGCCATGGTCAGGATCAGGTTGTAGGCGTCACCCTCGTCGGTGGCCCGCAGCCGCAGCGACGACGACTGGATGTTCGGCGCCTCGAACCCGGGCAGCAGCGTGAAGTCGCTGTGGTACGTCGCCCCGCCGTCCTTGCTGGTCGCGACCGCCCGGTGTGGACGGATGTTCGGGTCGGCCTCCTCCTCGGGAGTACCTCCGACCCAGTTCTGCCGGGCCCACACCATGACGTCGCCGTTGGCCAGTTCCACCAGGCTGAGCTCCTGTGGGATCAGCCGGCGGTCGGCCGGGTAGTGCGCCCGGGCGCCCCGGTGCCAGGTGAGGCCGGCGTCGTCGCTGTAGACGAGCATGGCGCCGAATCCCCCGCCGTCGTAGTTGACGCCCGCGATGAGCCGGCCGGCGTGCGCGCCGCGGGTGAGCTGGATGGCGTGCACCGGCCCGGTCGCGTAGTGGCCCCAGGACGGGTCGTCCAGCTCGGTCAGCGTGCGCGGTGGAGCCCAGGTCACCCCGTTGTCGTCGCTGTGCACTACGTACGGGGTGCGCGGCGCGGTCCGGTGGTTGCTTCCGGGGGTGGCCGGGTTCACCGGGTTGTGCGTGCCCAGCAGCACGATCCGGCCGTCCGGCACGTCGGCCGGCGGAGCGCCTGGCAGTCGCCGGTACACCACCGGGCCGGGGTTGCCGCGGGTCGCCGGCGCCACCGGGTCGCCCGGTTCGCCCCGCACCACCGTCTGCACCGGCAGCCATCGGCTGGCGCCGGCGGGCAGCCGTCGGACCACCGTCTCGATGTTGGACTTGTCGGCACACGTGTGGAACCGGTGCTCGGCGAAGGCCAGCAACGAACCGTCCACCGCCCTGATGATCGCCGGAATCCGGTAACACCCGGACGGCACGTTCGGGCTGGAAAACAGCACGGTGGTCCTCGCGGCGAACGGGTCGACCGGGGCTGCGGTGACGTCCGCCGCCGCGCCCTGGACCGGTACCAGCGCCGCCGCCGCGCTGACCCCGACGGCGAGCAGCGCCGCCTGGTACCTAGGTCTGCGATGAACGCGCCTGCTACGAACTTTCACGGTCGTCGCTCCTCTTTCTGGTGGGAAATGAGGGTTTCTCGGGATGACGAGGGTTCGCGTGGAGACGAGGATCAGGCGCCCGGTCGGACGACGGCGTTCATCGGACGACGGCGTTCATCGGACGATGACGCTCATCGGCAGGTGTGCGGTGCGGCCGGGGATGCCGTTGGTGTTGCTGATGCGCAACCAGGTCAGCTCGGCGGTGCTCAGCGCGCGGTCGTAGATCCGGAACTCGTCCAGGCTGCCGTGGAACCGGTTCGCCCCGTCGGGGCGCTGCCCGAGGTAGATCGGGGTCGGATCGTCCCCGTGGACAGCACCGGCGGCGCCGGACCCGGAGCCGACCCGCACGCCGTCGACGAACAGGGCGACCGTGCCGCGTTGCCGGCGCAGCGCCACGTGGTGCCACGCCCCGTCGGCGTACGCGCCGGTGGATGTGACGGCCACCGATCCGGCAGCGGTGGTGACCATGCCACGGATGCGGTCACTGCCCGGCTCGGCCCGCAACCACACCTGCGGCTCGCCATCCTGGCCGTACGCCCAGAAGATGGCCTGGTCCCTGGTGTCGTCGTCGTACCTGAGCCAGGTCGACACGGTGAAGTCGCCCGAGCCCAGCACCGGCGTGGTCCGGTACGGCAACTGGACCCGGCCCCGCTGCCCGTCGAACGC
>NZ_JBDJAV010000147.1:0-1671 GCF_039649625.1 Plantactinospora sp. ZYX-F-223
CCTGGGCGATTCGCGGTGATCGACAAGGTGGGCCGTTTGTCGGCGTGTAGATGAGCGGAAGTGCCTCTCCTGCAAGGGAAACTTGTGATTGCGACATCTACAGGTTTCTCTACGAGGGAGGCACTTCCGAAGTGCAGTTTACGGCGTGGGCGAAGGATCTGCGGGTCACCCCGGACGGGACGGGCGTGGTGTCGCACGTCGGTGCGGCGTTGCTGCGGATCCTCGCGGACCGAGCGGGGTTGACCGTGGCGTTGTCGAGCGGACTGGCCCGTCGTGGCCGGTCGCCGGTCCACGACCGGGGACGAGTGCTGGTCGACCTGGCGGTGATGATCGCCGACGGTGGTGAGGCGATCTGCGATATCGACGTGCTGCGCCACCAACGCGAGGTGTTCGGGTCGGTGGCCTCGGATACCACGGTGTGGCGGGCCCTGGACGAGATCGGTACCGTGCGACTGCGGCGGATCGCCCAGGCCAGGGCGAAGGTCCGCGCACGGATGTGGAAGCTGTTCGGCGGTCCACCAGCGGCTCGGGCCGCTGGCCGGGACATCGACCCCGGGACGACCGTCCTCGATGTGGATTCCACAATCGTGATCGCGCACAGCGACAAGGAAGGTGCCGCGCCGACCTACAAGCGCAGTTTCGGCTTCCACCCGATCCTGGTGACCTGCGACAACACCGGGGAGTTGCTGGTCGTGAAGCTGCGGGCGGGCAACGCCGGAGCCAACACCGCCGCCGATCACCTCGACGTCCTCGCCGAAGCGATCACACAGGTCCCCGCCGCACACCGCCGACATCTGCTCATCCGTGGCGACAGCGCGGCGGCCACCCACGCCGTCCTGGACTGGCTACACGGGTTGAACACCACCCGACGCCGGGCGGAGTACTCGATCGGCTGGTCGATCGGCGAGACGGAACGTGCCGCCATCGGCGTCCTGCCGTCCTCGGCCTGGTCACCCGCGATCGACGCCGACGGCGGCGTCCGCGACGGCGCGCAGGTCGCCGAACTGACCAGGCTGCTGCACCTGCCCGGCTGGCCTACCGGGATGCGGGTCATCGTGCGTCGTGAGCGCCCACACCCGGGCGCGCAACTGTCGCTGTTCGAGGAACGCGACGGCTGGCGCTACACCGCGTTCGTCACCAACACACAGGTCGGGGCACTGCAATGGCTGGAAGCCCGCCACCGCGCCCACGCCCGCGTCGAGGACAGGATCCGCTGCGCCAAGGACACCGGTCTCCGGCGACTGCCCTCCCGCGAGTTCGCCATCAACGCCGCTTGGTGCACCGCCGCGGCGATCGCCGCTGACCTCATCTGTTGGCTCCAACTCATCGGCCTCGACGGCGACCTGGCCAACGCCGAACCGAAACGACTGCGCTACCGAATCCTGCACACCGCTGCCCGACTGGTCCGCGGCCAACACCGCCGCTGGCTACGCATCCCGTCCAGGTGGCCCTGGGCCGAACAGATCACCGCCGCGTTCACCCGAATCGCGGCCATCCCCGCACCCGGCTGACCAACCCAGCCGCTATCCCGACGACCGGAGGCCCCAGGAGACCACGCCCACCGCCGCGACAGACGGCCCACCACCATGCCCGGAACACAAGAACATCGACCAACAGCGATCAAACCCGCCGGGCAGAACAAGCCGACGGCAGACGCGAATCATTGAGGCT
>NZ_JBDJAV010000148.1:0-1669 GCF_039649625.1 Plantactinospora sp. ZYX-F-223
CAGTAAGGGCGGACGGTGGCGGTGGCCGGGAACGCGAAAGTGCCTTCTGATCTGGAACGATGGGACTTGTCTAGGGTTCCATCTGTCCGTCTCGGAAGGCACTTCCAGGGTGCAGGGTACCGGCACGCGTCCGAAGGTTGTCGTCACTGGTGGGGCTCGGGGTGTGGTCGGTCATGCCGGCACTCGGCTGCTCGCTGATCTGGCTGACAAGACCGGTTTGAGCAGCGGTTTCGTTCAGGCGTTGGGGTTGGACCGGGTGCGCCGGTCGGTGCATGAGCCGGGCCGGGTCGCGGTCGATCTGGCGGTGTTGCTGGCCGACGGCGGCGAGGCGATCGCGGACCTGGCGGTGTTGCGGCAGCAGCCGGGCCTGTTCGGGCCGGTGGCCTCGGACGCGACCGCGTGGCGGGTCCTCGACGGCATCGACGAGTCGGCCCTGCGGCGGCTGCGGGCCGCTCGCGCCGCCGCCCGGGAACTGGCCTGGGCACAACTGGCCGAGACCCGCCGGCCGCTGCCGGCAACGACGATCCTGGGCCGGGTGTTGCCGGGGTTCGTCCTGGACATCGACGCGACGATCGTGCTGTCGCATTCGGAGAAAGAAGCGGCGGCGCCGACCTGGAAACACACGTTCGGTTTCCATCCGCTGCTGTGTTTCCTCGACGCGACCGGGGAGGCTTTGGCCGGCCTGCTGCGGCCGGGCAACGCCGGATCTAACACCGCCGCCGATCACGTCACCGTCCTCGACCACGCCCTCACGCAGATCCCCGAGCAGCATCGTTACGGCAATCCGATCCTCATCCGCTCCGATTCAGCGGGCAGCAGCCACGCGTTCCTGGCCCACATCCGCAGGCTGCGTGAGCATGGCCTGGACACCGAGTTCTCCGTCGGTGTCGCGATCGGCGAGCCGGTCCGGGCGGCGGTCACTGCCGCCCGGGTCTGGATCCCCGCTCTGGACGGCGATGGCAGCCTGCGCGACGCGGCGCAGGTCACGGAGCTGACTGACCTGATCGACCCTGCCGTGCTGGCCGGATTCCCGTCCGGTACGAGGCTGATCTGCCGACGCGAGGTCCCGCACCCCGGCGCGCAGCTGTCGCTATTCGACCAGGTCAACGGCATGCGGCACCAGGTCTTCGCCACCGACACACCACACGGCAGCGGCCTGTCGATCCAGTTCCTGGAGGTCCGCCACCGCGCGCACGCCCGGGTCGAGGACCGCATCCGCTGTGGCAAGACCACCGGGTTCGGCCGGTTCCCGTCCCGGCAGTTCGCGATCAACCAGGCCTGGCTCGAACTCGCCCTGACCGGCATCGACCTGCTCGCCTGGACCCGGCACCTCCTGCTCGACGGGCCCATCGCTCTGGCCGAGCCGAAGAAACTGCGCTACCGGCTGCTGCACGTCGCGGCGAAGATCAGCCGCACCGCCCGGACCACCACCCTGCGCATCGCCGAAGGATGGCCCTGGACCGAACACCTCATCCGGGCCTTCCACCGGCTCAGCGAACTACCCGAACCCGTTACCTGACAACGAAATCCGCGGCACCAGCGACCAGGACTTACGGAGCAACCCGGCCCGCGGCCGGGCGACACCGCCTGCCCACAGCCACCATCACCAATCCCGAACCACCACGATCAATCACCGCACCAAGCACCACCGCTTAATGAAAGACGGAGG
>NZ_JBDJAV010000149.1:0-1655 GCF_039649625.1 Plantactinospora sp. ZYX-F-223
ATCTCGGCGGTGCCGTGCACGAGCTGCATCGGCACCGAGTACGTGGTCAGGTCGAACGAGGTCCGCAGCAGCTCGTGCCGCTGCACCACGATCCGGGCCGCCTCGCGCAGCGCCTCTGGCTGGAAGGGCTGCTCGTCACGGATCCGGAAGAAGCTGGTGTTGTGGTAGCGGTTGCCACCCACCCCGCCGAGCATCTCCACCACCATGCCGAGCTGCACCTGCGACAGCGGGTACGCGTCGACCACCCCGGCCGGCAGTTCGGCCCGGTCCTGCTCGGAGACCAGGGCGAACGGCGCCACCGGACCGGCCTCGGCCGGCTGGTCCTCGACCGACTGGCCGGCCAGCTTCTCGGCGAGTTCGGCGACGGTGCGGTACTGGAACACGTCCCGGACCGCCACCTCGAACCCGGCCGCCCGCAACTTCCCGACCAACGCCACCGCCCGAATCGAATGCCCACCCAGATCGAAGAAACTCTCCGTCACCCCAACCCGATCCAGGCCCAGCACCTCCCGCCACACCCCAGCAATCCGCTCCTCCACCCCGGTACGCGGCCCCACAAACACCGGACCCGCATCCACCGCAGCAGCATCCGGATCCGGCAACGCCCGCCGATCCACCTTCCCGTTCGCGTTCAACGGCAGAGCATCCAGCGCAACGAACACCGCCGGCACCATGTACTCCGGCAACCGGGTCGAGACATGCACGGTCAACGCCGCCACGTCCAACTCACCCGAGACCGGCACGCAGTACGCCACCAGCCGCCTGTCCGACGCCGCACCCACCGCGACCACCACCGCGTCGCGAACCGACCCATGCTCCAACAACACCGACCGGATCTCACCCAACTCGATCCGATAACCATGCACCTTCACCTGGTCATCAACCCGACCGACAAACTCCACATCACCAGTCGGCAACACCCGCACCAGGTCACCCGTACGGTAAAGCCGGGCACCCGGAACAGCACCGAACGGATCCGGCACGAACCGCTCCGCCGTCAACTCCGGCCGATTCACATAACCCCGAGCCACCCCCACACCACCGACGTACAACTCACCCAACACACCCACCGGAACCGGCGACAGATCCACGTCCAGCACGTACATCGCCATCCCCGGCAGCGGACGGCCGATCGGCACGACCTCCGAGTCGGGCGTGTGGGTGACGGGGTAGACGCAGGTGCCGACGGAGGCTTCGGTCGGGCCGTACTCGTTGACCAGGCGGCCGTCGCCGAGGATCCGGCGCCAGTTCTCGGCGACCGGGCCGGGCAGGGCCTCGCCGGCCACCACCACGATCTCGGCCAGCGCGGCGAGCTGGGTGTCCTCGGCCTGCTGGCCGATGATCTCCAGGTGGCCGGGGGTCAACTTCAGGAAGCTGAACGGCCCGGCGGCCACCAACTCCCGACCCAGATCGGCCATGTCCAGATCCGGAGCCGCCAACCACACCCGCTGACCCGACACCAACGGCGCCCACACATTCGGCACCACCAGGTCGAACGCCACCGACGAGAACAACGCCGACCCACCCGCACCACGACCAGCCAACTCCCGCGCCGCCCAGGACACATGGTTGACCAACCCACGATGCGACACCGCCACACCCTTGGGCCGACCCGTCGACCCCGACGTGAAAATCACGTACGCCAGCCGATCGAG
>NZ_JBDJAV010000015.1:0-186957 GCF_039649625.1 Plantactinospora sp. ZYX-F-223
CGATCAGCCGCAGCTTCTCCTCCAGGAACTGCATCATCCGGGTGGGATTGAGCAGCGCCTTGGTCTCCTGGTAGAGGTAGGACTTGTTGGCCGAGCCTCCGCCCTTGGCCATGAAGAGAAACTTGTACGCGTCCGGGTGCCCGTCCGGGTCCTCGGCGTAGATCTCCACCTGGGCCGGCAGGTTGCTGCCGGTGTTCCTCTCTTCCCACATGGTGAGCGGGGCAAGCTGCGAGTACCGCAGGTTGAGCCGGGTGTACGCCTGATAGACCCCCCGGGACACCGCCTCGTCGTCGGACCCGTCCGTCAACACGTGCCGGCCCCGCTTGCCCAGCACGATCGCGGTGCCGGTGTCCTGGCACATCGGCAGTACGCCCCCGGCGGCGATGTTGGCGTTGCGCAGCAGGTCCAGCGCGACGAAGCGGTCGTTCGGCGACGCGGCCGGATCGTCGATGATGGCCCGCAACTGGGCCAGGTGCGCCGGCCGCAGGTAGTGCGAGATGTCGTGCATCGCCTCGGCGGTCAGCGCGGTCAGCGCCGCGGGCTCCACGGTCAGGAAGCGGCGGCCGCCCGGCCCGTGGACCACGTCGACGCCCTCGTCGGTGACCAGTCGGTATTCGGTCTGGTCGGCGCCGACGGGCAACAGGGGGGAGTACGAGAACGGCGCGCCACTGCTCATAGCCGGCAAGCCTAGGCCAGCCGACCGGGGCCGGCCCACCCGCCGGGTCGACCCTGCGACGCCGCTCTCATCCGACCCGCCCCGCCGACCGACCAGCGGGACGCCGGTCAGCCGTCCTTGCCGTTCTCCGGTGGACACTCCGGCTGTTTCGGGCCGCCGCACTCGGTGCCGGGCCCGGGTTCCTGGCCGCCCGGACCGGCGGTCGGCGCCGGGCCGCCGGTCGAGACCCCGGCGAACTGGAGGTACCCGATGTCCCGCCCGTCGCCGATCACCATCCCGGCCGGACCCACCGCGAGCACCTCGGCCGAGGAGCGGACGTTGGCCAGTTCCCGGCCGCTGCGCGGATCGAGCGCGATGATCCGGTTCGGCCGCCGGTCGATCAGCAGGGCGGCGTGCCGGGCCAGCGCGGCGCCGCCCTCCGAGTTGACCGGCCGGGTCCACCGGGCCCGGTCGATGGCGAGTTCGCTGCCCACGACCGAGCGCTGGTCGGCGGAGCGGGAGAGCGCGTACCGGTCGTCGACGGCGAGCAGCTTCTCACCTTTGGGACCCGTCCACAGCACCCGGCCGTCGTACGCGTCGACAACCGTCTCCCGGGCGTCCGGCCCGACGCCGACGAAGACGTTCTCCCCGCCCTGCGGATCCTCCCGCTGCACGCAGCCGGCCCCGTCGGCGGTACGCAGGTTGAGCCCGTCGCGGCGCCACACCTCCTGCCCGGTCACCGGATCCCGGGCCACCACGGTGAAGTAGCAGGTACCGTCGGCGGCCCGGGCCTCGATGCGCAGCATCCGGCCGCCGACCACCACGATCCGGTCCTGCTGCCCCGGCTTCACGTCCTGCATCACCCGGCCGGTGGCGGTGTCCACGATGTGCACCCGGCCGTCGACGGAGAGTCCGAGCAGCGGCGGCATCTCGACCGGGCCGCCGGCCCCCTCGTGGACCTGCCGGGTGGTCAACGGCCGGGTACCCAGGGTGTCGGGGTTGCCGGCCAGTGGCCCGGTCTCCACTCCGGGCAGGAAGGTCGTCCAGCTCGGATTGCTGCCCCGGGGGTCCCAGGCGGTCAGCGTGCAGTCCCGGGGCTCTCGGCAGCGCACGTCGACCAGGGCGTTGCGGTACGTCCAGACGCCGACCGCCGCGCTGTCCTTGCGGCGTACCGCTCCGGTCTCGGGGTCGAGCAGTTCGTAGCCCTTGCTCAGCAGCTTGCCGACGGCGACGACGGCGTCCCGGTCACCACCCGCCACCGCGGCCCAGTCGGCCTTGCGCTCCCACAGCCGCAGCCCGGTCGCGAGGCTGCGGGCCTCGACCCGGGTGCGGTAGCGGATCACCACCGTGTTGCCGGCGATGGTGACGCTCTGCGGCGTCCCGCCGATCCGCTGTTGCCAGACGACGTCCGGCTCGGAGATCGGCTCGTCGCGGTTGACCCAGTCCCAGACCCCGGGGAAGGGATTCCAGACGTTGGTCGCGGCGAGCACGATCACCGCGATCAGCGCGATGGCCAGGGCGGACATGACGCCCGCGCTCCGGGCGCTCCCCTTGGCCATCCGGTTACCGTAAACGAGATCGTCCGGCAAGTGCCGCTAGGACGTTATGTCCGTGTCGTGAATTCCAGCCGTACCGTCCTCAGCTCTCGGATCCGGCGGCGACCTCACACCGGATAGCCAAGGGTCGAGAAGTTGTCGCACACCACGCTGTGCTCGGTCTCCTTGACCCAGAACGAGCAGAGCACCATCGCGAACGCGCCCGGCCGACCGACCGCGGTACCCCGGATCCGCACCGACCACAGATCCGGAAACCCGGGCTCCCGCTTCGCGCCCTCGTAAGGATCCTCCATGCGGGTCAGGATCCACTCGGCGACGACGATCCGAAGGTCTGGTGACGGGTTGTCGCGGTCAGCCCAGGCATCGAAGCGGTCCTCGAAGTCGGCCAACTGCCACAACCCGCGTCCCTCAGGCACTCCGCCCCAGTTGTGCCCGCATCTCCGCTATCCGGGCGCGCAACCGCTCAGGGTCGTCGGCGCGCGGGCTCGGGTTGCGACGTGCTTCGGCGCCCTTGAGGATGGCTCGCACCTCGGCGGCGTCGACTGGGATCTCGTCGTCATTGTCCACCGCGCCGGCGGTGGTGAAGTACTCCCGTATCCACTCCAGTTCGATCCTGGCCGACTCGCCGGGCATCCGGAGGGCGTTGGCGTACTGCCACGGAGTTTCGGAGTGGGTGAGGTGCTCCAGGTCGGTCCCGGTGAGCTTGCCGTAGCGGCTGACGACGTAGCCGACGGTGTTGAGTTCGGCCTCGCCGAGTTCCAGGGGGGAGGCGGGGATGTCGCCGCCGCGTTCGGCTTGCCAGAGGCTGCCGACCACCGGCCCCATGTCCCAGGCCGAGATCGTTTCACGGAACAGGGGCACCCCGAATGCGGCAAGATGGTGCCCTTGGCAGTAGTAGAGAAGTTTGTGCAGTTTCTTCGTCGGTAGACCGGGAACCCGATGGCGGAGAGCCGCGGCTACGTCATGGGCTGACACGGTCATTGCGCCAGCCTACTTTCCTGATCTCGGTCGCGGGGGGCGCCACACGCGCGGGTCGCTCGCACATGCGTACGAGACTGCCAGGCGCCTGTGACAGGACCAGGCACCCCGGCGAATCACCGCGACCTCGACCGACGATCAGGGCATGCGGGGTCGGGCGGAATTCTGGCCGTCGGCGGTTCGGGTGGCGGACTCGGGGCGCAGCCAGCGCCACAGCAGCAGGGTCGCGGCCATCGAGGCGGCCCCGGCGAGCGCCATCACCCGGCCCGGCGCGAGCCACTCGGCGAGCAGCCCGGCCAGCCCGGCGCTCACCCCCTGCACGGTCATCAGTCCGGTGGCCAGCAGCCCGAACGCCTGCCCCCGGCGCTGTTCCGGCACCGCCGCCAGGAACCGCCGGGCCAGCCCGAGCTGGAAGGCGAAGCCGAAGGTGGCCAGCCCGAACAGCGCGACGGCGGCCGCCAGCCCCGGCCCGGCGGCGAAGCCGAGCATCGGCGCGCCGAGCAGCAGCGCCAGCCACGGGGCCAGCCGCTCCCGCCGGGCCGGCGCGACCCACCGCCCGACCACCAGGTCGCCGACCAGCATGCCGAACGCGGACGCCGCGAACAGCACCCCGGCGCTCGCCCCCGGACCGAGGCCGTCGGCGTACGGCACGATCACGCCCTCGGCGCCGACCAGCAGCGAGCCGGGCAGCCAGTGCGCCAGCAGCAGTCCCCGGACCCGCCGGTCGCGCAGCAGCAGCCGGTTGACCCGCCAGGTCTGCCGGACCACCCCGTGGGCGACCGCCCGGTGTGGCCGCTCCGCCACGCCGTACCGGACCAGGAGGGCGGAGACCGCGCAGGTGAGCACGGTCAGCCAGAGCGCGCCGTACGGGCCGACCAGGCCGAGCAGCAGGCCACCGAGGGCGAACCCGAGCACCTGGGTCCCGCCCGCCGCGACGGTGAAGAGCGAGCGCCCGAGCACGTACCCGTCCCCGGCCAGCAACTCCGGCAGCAGCACGTTGCGGGCGGCGGTGCTCACCGGGGCGAGCAGCCCGACCGCGAAGACCAGCCCGAGCATGCCGGCCGGCGGCAGCACCCCGAGCGCGAGCAGCGCGACGGAGGCGAGCCGCAGCAGGTCGTAGCCGACCATCAGGGCCCGGGGCCGCCACCGGTCGGCGAGGGAGAGCAGCAGTACGCCGCCGACCGCGTGCGGCAGGAAGCCGACGACGTACGCCAGGGCGGCGAGCGGCGCCGACCCGGTGCGCTCGTAGAGCAGTACGGCGAGGGCGAGCATCTTCACCGTCTCGCCGACCATGAACACGCTGAAGCCGGCGAAGAGCGCCCGGAACTCGGGTACCGCCAGCACACTGCCGAACGTCGCGGGCCGGTCGCCGGGGCCGGGGGTCCCGGTCCGGAGCGCCGCGTCGCCGGGAGCGGGCGCGCCGGTCCGGGGCGGCCGGCCGTCCGGCCCGGGTTTGCTCGCCCGGTCCTCGGCCGGCCCCGTCGCGGTGCTCACCCGGCCAGCGTGCTCGGCCCCGCCGCACCGCACTAGGGTTTCGGGCAGGAACGAAAGGTGCCGGCAACCCCCAGGTCGACGCGGTGGCCTGGGCAGGCGCACCGGCGGGGCAGCGGCGGAGGGAGGCCCGTCGGTGACCATCCGGATCGAGGTGACCTCGGCGGACGTGGCGGCCAGCCGGTTCGCCATCTCGCCGCTCGGCGAGGCGATGTCGGCGCTGCGGCTCTGCGCCGGCCAGCACCGGTCGGCCGCGCTCTCCCCCTGGGTGGCCCGGGTCCGCGACCGCTACCTGCGGCTGCGGCGGGACTCGCCGGCGGTCGGTGCGCTGCTGGCACTGCTGCGCCGGGGCGGCTACAACGCCGACTTCGTGCAGCCGCCGCCGTCGGGGGTCGGGCTGACCTTCGCTGACGAGTTGGCCGCGATCCGGGCCACCCCGCTGGAGCAGGCCCGCGAGGAGTTGGCCCGCAACCTGGTCGGGCACCGGACCCCGCCGGAGTACGCGCGGCGGATCTTCGAGGCACCGGACGTGGTGGACCGGATCGCCGACGGGATCGAGGCGGCCTGGACCGCGCTGGTGGCGCCGGACTGGACACGGCTGCGGGCGGTGCTGGAACGGGACCTGGTGCACCGGGCCGGTCAGCTCGGCACGTACGGCTGGGCCACCGCGCTCGCCGACCTCGACCCCCGGCTGCGCTGGATCTCGGACGGTGCGAACGGGGTGATCGAGGTCGACTGCTCCGGCCAGGGCAGCCGGGAGCTGGCCGGCCGAGGGCTGCTCTTCGTACCCACCGCCTTCGGCCCGCTGATCAGCTACACCGAGCCGCCCTGGCCGTACGCGATCGTCTACCCCGCCCGGGGCGTGGCCGACCTGCTCGGCCCGCCCCCGCCCGGCCGTACCCCGGACGCGGTGGACCGGCTGGTCGGCGCCTCCCGGGCGGCGGTGCTGCGGGCCCTGGCCGTCCCCGCCACGACCAGTCAACTCGTCGCCCAGCTCGGCACCGGGCTGGGCAGCGTAGGCGGGCACCTGGCGGTGCTCCGGGACGCCGGGCTGGTCAGCCGGACCCGGCTCGGCCGGTCGGTCCGCTACGAGCGCACCGCGCTCGGCGACGCGCTCGCCGGCGACGCTCCGCCCTCCGGCGCGGCCTCCACGGCCGAGCGGAGCAGCGGCAGCACCCGGTAGGGAATCTTCTCCGCCAGCGCGATGATGCTGGACGCCCGGGCGATCTGCTCGTGCGAGACGATCTGGTCGAGTACCCGTTGCAGGTCGGCGTTGGACCGGGCGACGATCCGGCAGAGCATGTCGCCGGAGCCGGTGATGGTGTGCACCTCCAGCACCTCGGGGATGCCGTGCAGGTGTGCGGTCACCGGGTCGTGGCCGGGCCGCTGGTGGATCTCCAGCGTGACGAAGGAGGTCACCGCGAAGCCGATCGCCGCCGGGTCGAGCTGCGGACCGAGACCTGCGATCACGCCCCGGGCGAGCAGCTTGTCCAGCCGGGCCTGCACCGTGCCCCGGGCCACCTGGAGCCGGCGGGAGCACTCCAGGACGCCGATCCGGGGTTCGGCGGCGAGCAGGTCGATCAGGCGGACGTCGAGCTGATCGAGCTGCACATCTTGCACAGTACTCACGGTCGTTGACCATACTAAATGCACAACCTGCTCAGCATTTCGCGGTTCGGTTGCCCAGTCGGCGCCCGAGCGGGATGCTCCGGGAAAGACCGGCCGGGCCGCCGGCCGGTCGGGCACCCCAGGGAGGCAGGACGATGACCAGCGCACTCCACCAGCCGTCCACCGCCGGCTCGGCTCTGGACCTCGACGTTGACGTCGACCGGCTCGTCGGGGCCGTCGCGCACGACGACGGCACCGACCCCTTCCCGGTGCAGGGCATCGACCACATCCGGTTCATGGTCGGCAACGCGAAGCAGACCGCGCACTACTACTCGACGGCGTTCGGGATGACCCGGGTGGCGTACCGGGGGCCGGAGCAGGGCCACCGGGAGCACGCCGAGTACGTGCTGACCAGCGGCTCGGCCCGGTTCGTCTTCACCGGCGCGGTCCGCCCGGACGCCCCGGACGCCGACCACGTGGCCCGGCACGGCGACGGCGTACTCGACATCGCGCTGGCGGTGCCGGACGTGGACGCGGCGTACGCGCACGCGATGGCACAGGGCGCCACCGGCCTGGCCGCTCCGTACGACGTCACCGACTCCCACGGCACGGTCCGGATCGCCACCATCGCCACCTACGGCGACACCCGGCACTCCCTGGTCGACCGGTCGCGCTACCACGGCCCCTTCCTGCCCGGCTTCGTCGCGCAGGGCCCGATCGTGGACCGGCAGCCGATGATCGACGCTGGCGTGCAGCCGAAGCGGTTCTTCCAGGCCGTCGACCATGTCGTCGGCAACGTGGAACTGGGCCGGATGGACGAGTGGGTGGAGTTCTACCGCCGGGTCATGGGCTTCACCAACATGGCCGAGTTCATCGGCGACGACATCGCCACCGACTACTCGGCGCTGATGTCGAAGGTGGTGGCGAACGGCACCCGCAAGGTCAAGTTCCCGCTCAACGAGCCGGCGGTGGCTCGCCGCAAGTCACAGATCGACGAGTACCTGGAGTTCTACGGCGGGCCGGGCGCCCAGCACATCGCGCTGGCCACCAACGACATCCTGGCCAGCGTCGACGCGATGCGGGCGGCCGGCGTCGAGTTCCTGGACACCCCGGACTCGTACTACGACGACCCGGAACTGCGGGCCCGGATCGGCCAGGTGCGCGCCCCGATCGAGGAGCTGAAGGCCCGGAAGATCCTGGTCGACCGGGACGAGGACGGCTACCTGTTGCAGATCTTCACCAAGCCGGTGCAGGACCGGCCGACGGTCTTCTTCGAGTTGATCGAGCGACACGGATCCCTCGGTTTCGGCAAGGGCAACTTCAAGGCGCTCTTCGAGGCCATCGAGCGGGAGCAAGAGGCGCGCGGAAACCTGTAACACTGTCCTGCGTGACCCAGCAACCTCCAGCCATGCCGCCGCCGTCCGGAGAGGGTCGGCCGCCGTCCGGGCCGCCGTCCGGCGGGTTCGTGCCGCAGCCCCGCCAGCCCGGTTACGGCCCGTCGGGGTACCCGCCGGGCCGGCCGGGCTACGGTCCGATGCCCGGTTATCCGGTGCCGCCACCGCCGGTCAGCCCGTCCGGCCAGCCACTCGCCTCGTTCAGCGACCGGCTGCTGGCGTACCTGATCGACGCGGCGATCCTCGGCGGGACGGTGCTGGTGCTCGCCATCCCGGCGTTTGTCGTCTTCTTCTCGACGGTGGGCGCGGACTTCTTCACCGTCCCCGATCCGGACGGTCCCGTCGTCGAGCCGGACCCGTTCGGCTTCCTGGTGCCGTTCCTGCTGCTGGAGGCCGCCCTGCTCGTGGTCGGGTTCGCCCTGCAATACCTCTACCAGGTGGAGATGCCGAGGCGGACCGGGCAGACCGTCGGCAAGCGGGTGATGAAAATCAAGATCGTCCCGCTGGACCCGGCCGGCTCGATCGGCCGGGCTCCCCTCGCCCGGCGCTTCCTGGTGCAGGCGGGCAGCGGCCTGGTTCCCGGTCTGGGCTACGTCGACGGGCTCTGGCAGCTCTGGGACAAGCCGTACCAGCAGTGCCTCCACGACAAGTTCGCCAGGACCGTGGTGGTTAAGGTTCCAGCGTGAACGTCAGGACTCAACCAAGGTCGTTCCGGTGACGGTGCAGCCGGGCTGGTACGCCGACCCTGCCGAGCCGACGACCCAGCGGTACTGGGACGGCGAGGGCTGGGTGGGCGCGCCGCTGCCCGTGGACGCCACACCGCCGCCCGGCCCGCCGCCGGCCGAGGAGCCCGAGCCGGCACCCGCACCGTCCAGCGGTGCCGGTGCCCCGCCCGGGGCGCCGGGTTCCCCCGCCGCGCCCGGCTCACCGGCGACACCGGCTCCGCCCGGCGCGCCCGGTGGACCGGCCGCACCGTGGGGCGGACCGCCCTGGGGTGGGCCACCGTCGGGTGGGCCGCCGGTCGGCGCTCCGCCGGGCGGGACGCCGCCGGTCAGTGGCGCACCACCGGGCGGACCGCCGGCCTCCGGTCCGCCGGCCCCGCCCGGTTGGCCCGGCGCCGGCCCGGCGGGTCAGCCGTACGGGCCGCCGCCCGGGATGCCGCCGTACGGGCAGCCGCCGCCAGGCTGGCCGCACCCGTACTGGGCCGCGCCACCGCCCCGACCGCACGGGCTGGAACTGGCGCCGCTCGGTGCCCGGGTGGTCGCCCGGCTGATCGACATCGGCTTGGTGCTGCTGCTCAACGTGGTGGTGAACGGCTGGTTCGTCTGGCGGTTCGTGCAGGAGATCGAGCCGGTCGGCCGGGAGATCTGGCGGCGTGCCCTGGCCGGCGAGTCGACCACCGAGGGCCTGCCGCAGGCCAGCGCCCAGGCCGACGGGTTGCAGGTGGTCATCCTGCTGATCGCCGTCGCGCTCTGGTTCGCCTACGAGGTGCCGTCGGTGGCCAACACCGGGCAGACCTTCGGCAAGCGGGTGATGGGGATCAAGGTCGTACCGCTGGCCGAGACCGAGCAGTTGGGCTTCGGCCGCTCGTTCCGGCGGTTCAACATGCTCGGCCTGCCGGTCTTCCTCTGGAGTTGCTGCGGCATCGGCTTCCTGATCCAGCTCGTCGACTGCGCGCTCCCGCTCTTCGACCGGCCGCTACGGCAGGCCCTGCACGACAAGCGGGGCCAGACCGTGGTGGTCCGGCTCGCTTCACCGGCCGAGCACACCGGCACCCCGAACGATCGCTCTGGAGGCCCCGCGTCATGACCGGTCCGACCAGTTCCACCCCCGGCCCCGACCGGCGGCCCGGGGCTCCCCGGCTGACCCGCGCCGATCTCGACGCGCTGCCGAACTACGTGCCCGGGCGCAGCCCCGCCGACCTGGCCCGGGAGCTGGGCCTGCCGGAGGCGATCAAGCTGGCCAGCAACGAGGTGCCGTACGGGCCGCTGCCCGGGGTGGTCGAGGCGGTCGCCGAGGCGGTCGCCGGCGCACACCGGTACCCGGACATGGGCGTACTGGCGCTGCGGGCGGCACTCGCCGAACGGCACGGCGTCGACCCGGACCGGATCGCCACCGGCTGCGGGTCGGTGGCGCTGGCCGAACACCTGGTCCGGGCGACCTGCCTGCCCGGGGACGAGGTGGTGTACTCGTGGCGCTCCTTCGAGGCGTACCCGATCATCGCGGCGACCAGCGGCGCGACCAGCGTGCGGGTGCCCAACGACGCCGGCCACGGGCACGACCTGACGGCGATGGCGGCGGCGGTGACCGACCGGACCCGGCTGATCCTGGTCTGCAACCCGAACAACCCGACCGGGACCAGCCTGCGCCGCTCGGAGCTGGACCGGTTCCTCGGCTCGGTGCCGGACGACGTGCTGGTGGTGCTCGACGAGGCGTACCGGGAGTTCGTCACCGACCCCGAGGTGCCGGACGGCCTCGCGGCCTACGGCGACCGGCCGAACGTGGTGGTGCTGCGCACCTTCTCCAAGGCGTGGGGGCTGGCCGGGCTGCGGATCGGCTTCCTGGTCGGCCAGCCCGAGGTGGCCGCGGCGGTACGCAAGGTGGTCACCCCGTTCTCCACCAGCCTGGCCGCCCAGGCGGGGGCGCTGGCCGCGCTCACCCAGGCCGACGAGGTACGGCGGCGCTGCGCGCTGGTGGTCACCGAGCGGGACCGGGTCACCGAGGCGCTGCGCAAGCGGCTGCCGGCCGGGCCGACCGCGACGGTGCCGGACAGCCAGGCGAACTTCGTCTGGTTGCCGCTGGGCGACCGGTCGGTGCCGTTCGCGCAGGCGTGCGAGGCACGCGGGATCATCGTCCGCCCCTTCGCCGGCGAGGGCGTACGCGTCACCATCGGCACCCCCGCGGAGAACGACGCCTTCCTGGCGGTCGCCGACCAGCTCGGCGGTCAGCAGTAACACGAGCAGATTGCCGATTCCGGTGTCGGGCCGGGTCAGGTGCCGGCCAGGATGACCGGCTGGGCGGCCAGGTAGTAGCGGTCGTCCCCGGCGGCCGGATCCACCGGCTCGGCGAGCCGCTCCACCGCCAGGAAGCCGCCGGCGGCGTACGCGAACCCGGGCGACCAGGTGGTCGAGTCCCGCCCGTACGTGAACGGGAACCGGGACCGTTCCGCGCCGGTGGCGGCGTCCAGGGTGACCAGGTCACCTCCGGCGGTACGCAGGTGCACCCGGCCCGGTTGGGCGGCGATCAGCCGGGACTGCCCGGCCTCGGACCAGCGCCAGAGTTCGGCGCCGGTCCGCACCGACCGGCCCACCAGCCCGGTCCCGCCCGGGGCCACCGCGACCTCACCGACCAGTACCGCCTCGGGCGCGTCCAGGGCCGGGGCCGGCACCGGGCGGGTCCCGTCGACCAGCCAGCCCCGGGTCACACCGCCGCTGACCGTCCGCAGGGCCCGGCAGCCGGACCGGCCGGCCACGCAGCCGACCGGGCTGACCCGGACCGGCCGCCCGGAGTCGTCGGGCCGCCAGCGCCCGGCGAGGGCGCCGGTGGCCACGTCGTAGAACTCCACCCCGCCCGACCCGGCACAGCCGTCGAGGACGGCCAAGAACCCGTCGGTGGTGGTCAGCCCCTGACCCGCCCCGGCGGCGGTCTCGTCGTCCGGGCCACGGTCGGAGCAGGTCGGAACGGTGCTGAGGCGCCACAGTTCCCGGCCGGAGTCGAGGTCGATCCCGCGCCGGTCAGCGGCCTCGCCGACCACCAGTACCGGGCGGCCGGTCGAGGAGCGGGCGGTGTGGAGGCCGGTCGGGGCGTAGACGGTGGCGGCCCCGGTGCGCCGGCCGAGATAGTCGTGCCCGGGGCGTGGTCCGGTGGCCCGCCAGCGGACCGTGCCGGTACGGGCGTCCAGCGCCACCAACTCGCCGTCCGACCAGCGGGTCACCACCGTGCCACCCTCGGCCACCAGCCCCGCCACCTGCGCGGGCCAGCGCCGGTACGACCAGTACGGCGTGCGCCGGGTCGGTGCGTCGACCGGCCGGTCGGCCCGGACCTGCCGGGTGGTGGCGTAGACCCGGATCCGGTCGTCGACGATCAGCGGTGCCGCGTTCAGGGTGCCGACCACGCCGGGCCGGGCGGTCACCGGGGCCGGATAGTCGGCCCGGGCCGGCGTGCTCACCTCGGCGGGCGCCAGCACCCGGTAGACGATCACGGCGGACCCGACCGCGAGCAGCACCGCCACCGCGATGGCGACCGCCGTCCGCGGCCAGTTCCGCGCGCCGTTCGGCGTTGCCATGCCCGGACACCTCCGCCGGAACCCTATCGACCGCCGGGCGGCCGCCGCCGGGCAGGTGCGCGATCGGTACCCGGCGGGCGCGCTCGGTCAGGCGGCGACGGCCGGGCCGCTCGGGCCGGTGGCGGTGGCGGTGGCCAGGTCGGCGAGGTCCCGGCGCAGCGCACCCTCGCCGGCCCGCGCGGCGAGCCCGCCGAAGACCACGGCCAGCAGCCGGCCGTACCGGGCGGTGGGCACACCCTCGTGGCTGACGGTCACCACGGTCCGGCCCCGACCCGGTCGCCGCGCCGGCACCGGAACGAAGGTGTACGTCGTCAGGTAGTCGACGCCGTTGCCCGACGAGCTGACGACGAGTCGCCGGGGCGGTAGCGCCTCCTGGACCGCGAACTCCTCGACCATCACGGTGCCGTCCGGCCCGGTCCGGCTCTCCCGCCAGACGGTGCCGACCCCGAGGCCGGTGGCCGATCCTTCGCGGTCGGTATCCGATCCTTCGCGGCTGGTGTTCGATCCGCCGCCGGATCCGGACGGCGCGGCGGCCTGGCCCGGTGCCGGTGCGCTGGCCGGATTCAGCACCTCGACCTCGTCGACCTGGCAGAGCCATCGGGGGCGGGCGGGCAGGTCGGTGAAGACCCGCCACAGCTCGTCGGCGGGTGCCTCGATCAGTCGGCTGAACGCCACCGTCGACATTGGGCACCTCCCCGACACCACGGTACGGCGCGGGAGGGGCCGATCACAGTCCGGACCGCCGCAGAGTGATCAGAACGTGACAGCGCGACGTATGAACGGACGCGCGCTCGACGCACCGCCCGCGCTCCGCCCCGGACCATGCCTCCGGACGAGACTGTCGAGCTGCCCCGCCGGTGCACCCACCGACAACACCGTCCCGCGACGATGGCGGTCCGGCCGCACGTCATCCGGGTCGGCGCCCCGTCCGTGCGCCCAGCTCGACAGGGAGCGAATCAGATCTCGGCGCCCCGGTGCCGGACCGGGGCGAGGGTTCCCCGTGACCGCGCGGTCCCGACCGTGCTCGGAACCGCGCGGTTCAATCAGCTCCCGAACGCGCCCGTCCTGGTCGCCGCCACGAACGCCGCCCAACTGGCCGGCTCGAACGACAGCACCGGGTCGGGGTCCTTCGAGTCCCGCACGCCGACCACGCCGGGTAGGTTGTCGGCCACCTCGATGCAGAGTCCCTGGTCGTTGGAACGGCTGCTCTTGCGCCAGCAAGCAACTTCCGCGTTGAACATCTTTGTACCCTTTCAAGGCTTATCAGACTTGATGACGGGTTTGTCCCCGCCCGGGTAAGTCAACGCGCGATGAGCAATCCTGTTACTCGTCCCGACCGGTCAATCGCACACTCCGTCCGACCGGCTGTGCGGGACCCGGCTGAACGCCGACCGGACACCGGCTGTGCGGACGCCGGGCCTCAGTCGGGGCGGGCCGGGGCGATCGTCCCGACGACCTCGCCCAGGCCGACGGTGCTGCCGCCCGGCCCCGGCGCGGTGGCGCCGATGCTGACCGTGTCACCGTCGGACAGGAACGTCCGGGTCGAGCCGTCGGAGAGCGTCACCGGCTCGGCCCCGCCCCAGGTCAGTTCGAGGAACGAGCCGACCTGCTGCCGGCGGGGGCCGGAGACCGTGCCGGAGGCGTAGAGATCGCCGGTACGCAGCGCCGCCCCGTTCACCGTCAGGTGCGCGAGCTGCTGGGCCGGCGTCCAGTACATCCCGGCGAACGGCGGCTCGCTGACCCGGGTGCCGTTCCAGTCCACCGTCAGCCGCAGGTCCAGCCCGAGGTGCGGTACGTCCCGCAGGTAGTCCAGCACCGCCGGCTCCTGCGCCGGGGCCGGTACCCAGGCGGCGGCCAGCGCCTCCAGCGGTACCACCCAGGGCGAGACCGAGGTGCAGAACGACTTGCCGAGGAACGGCCCGAGCGGCTGGTACTCCCAGGCCTGGATGTCCCGGGCCGACCAGTCGTTGAGCAGCACCACCCCGAAGACGTGCGCGGCGAAGTCGTCCACCCCGACCCGCTCGCCCAGCGGCGACGGTACGCCGACCACGAAGCCGACCTCGGCCTCGATGTCCAGCCGGGTCGACGGCCCGTACACCGGCCCGTCCGGGGTGCCGCGCTGCCCTGTCGGGCGGACCACCGGGGTACCGGAGACCACCACCGTGCCGGCCCGGCCGTGGTAGCCGACCGGCAGGTGCCGCCAGTTGGGCAGCAGCGCCCGCCCGTCCGGCCGGAAGATCTTCCCGACGTTGCTGGCGTGGTGCTCCGAGGAATAGAAGTCGACGTAGTCGGCGACCTCGAATGGCAGCACCAGCTCCACCCGGTCGAGCGGGACCAGCAGCGGGGTCACGGCCGCCCGGTGCCGCTCGTCGGTCAGCAGTTCCACGATCCTGGTCCGGACGGTGCTCCACTGTGCCCGGCCGAGCGTCAGGAACGCGTTCAGGGTCGGCTGCCGCAGCGCGCCGCCGGCCAAGACCAGCCCGGCCGCCTCCGCGCCGTCGAGGTCGAGGACGAGATCCCCGACCCGTACGCCGATCCGGGGCGCCCGCCCCGCTGACCGGAAGACCCCGTACGGCAGGTTGTGCACCCCGTACGCCGATCCCGCCGCCTCCGCCACCCAGGTCACGCGTGCTCCCCAACTGTCACGGCTCGAAGCCTCCATTCACCAGTCCCAGCCGGACCAGGTCGATCAGCGGTTCCAGCACGCTGCACGAGCCGAACCCGATCCAGAGCGGACGGTGCTGCTCCCGCCGGGACCGGGCCGCCTCGACCAGCGGCAGCGGGTCGGTCGCGGCCAGCGTCTCGGCCACCTCGGCCACCTCGGCGCCGGCGCAGGCCACGGCGGTGCCGGCCAGGATGTTGACGAAGCCGTGGTGGGTGAAGCCGGTCTCCGGATCGATGTGCCGGATCGCGTGGTGCAGCCCGGCGGTGAGCTTGAACGGCAGTTCCCGGTCCCGGCAGGCGCCGATCACCGCGGCCAGCTCGACCGGGGTGGGGAAGAGTTCGGCGGCCAGCCCGCCGGTGCGGAACTTGGCCGCGATCCGCTTGCCGCCGGCCCGTTCGTCGGCGAGCCGGTCGAGCGCGCCGAGCAACCCCCAGGTGAGCGGGATCTCGGCGTAGACGTCGGCGTCGTCCAGGTGGGCGGGGAGCCGGGCGAGGGCGGCGAGCCCGGGCAGCGGGTCCTCGCCCCGCTTGGCCACCGCCATCTCAACCTGCCGGATCCGGATCCGGGGGTCGGTCTGCTCGCGCAGCGCGTACAGCTCTGGCACGGGTACGTCGCCGATCACGCCGACGTCGATCCGCTCGTCGTCGCCGAGCAGGGCCGGCAGCTCGGGTAGGGCCGAGGCGGGCAGCAGCAGGGGGCCGACCAATGGGGCGTACCAGGCACCCCGGTGCCGGCGGTGCGCGGCGACCGCCTCGGGCAGCGTGGCGCTGCCGGGCGGGAAGACGGCGGCGTCGTCGACCAGCCCGGCGAAGAGCCGGGGTAGCTGCGTTGACACGAACAGAGAACTTACGGGACGCTACGACTAGCGGACAACACCGTCCGATTATCGGACGTTTTCGGCCGGTGACTGGGACAAAAGGGAGGCGATCATGCCGTACTACCGCAGCGTCGGCGAGGTTCCCCGGAAGCGCCACACCCAGTTCCGGCAGCCCGACGGCAGCCTCTACGCCGAGGAGCTGATGGGGCAGGAGGGCTTCTCCTCCGACTCGTCACTGCTCTACCACCGCTATCTGCCGACCGCGATCGTCGCCGCCGAGGAGTTCACCCCGCCGGCCTGGCAGCGGGTGCCGAACCTACCACTCAAGCCTCGCCACCTGCGTACCCACAAGCTCGACGGCGGAGCCGGCACCGACGCGATCCTCGGCCGGCAGCACCTGCTGGCCAACGACGACGTCCGGATCTCGTACGTCGTCGCCGACCAGCCCTCCCCGCTCTACCGCAACGCGGTCGGCGACGAGTGCCTCTACGTCGAGTCGGGCGCCGCCCGGGTCGAGTCCAGCTTCGGCGTCCTCGGGGTGACCGCCGGCGACTACGTGATCATCCCGACCTCGGTGGTGTACCGGATCGTGCCGGTCGCCCCCGAACCGCTGCGGATGCTCGCCATCTCCGCGTCCGGGCACATCGGCCCGCCCAAGCGCTACCTCTCGGTACGCGGCCAGTTCCTCGAACACTCCCCCTACTGCGAGCGGGACGTACGCGGCCCGGAGGCGCCGCTGCTGGTCGAGGAGACCGACGTCGAGGTGTACGTCCAGCACCGCCGGGGCTGGACCCGGCACGTCTACGCCAACCACCCGTTCGACGTGGTCGGCTGGGACGGCCACCTCTACCCGTGGGCGTTCTCCATCCACGACTTCGAGCCGATCACCGGCCGGCTCCACCAGCCCCCGCCGGTGCACCAGACCTTCCAGGGCCCGAACTTCGTGATCTGCTCCTTCGTGCCCCGCAAGGTCGACTACCACCCGCTGGCGATCCCGGTGCCGTACAACCACCACAACGTCGACTCCGACGAGATGCTCTTCTACACCGGCGGCAACTACGAGGCGCGGCGCGGCTCCGGGATCGAGCAGGGCTCCATCTCGCTGCACCCGGCCGGTTTCACCCACGGCCCGCAGCCCGGCGCCCCGGAGCGGGCGATCGGGGCGGAGAGCTTCGACGAGCTGGCCGTCATGGTCGACACCTTCCGCCCACTCGACCTCTGCGGTCCGGCACTGTCCTGCGAGGACACCGGGTACGCCTGGACCTGGTCCGGCCGGACCACCGGCTGAGCCCACCCCGCCAACCCGTCACCGGCGCGCCTCGACGAGCGGCCGCAGCCTGCGCTCGAAGGCCGTCTCGTCGATGCCCCGGGCCAGCTTCCGGTTGTAGTTCATGCGAAACGGGCAGCTGTCCTCGGCGCCCTGCCGCCCCGGCACGGTGAATTCGCTGACCATCCTGCCGCTGCGGGCCTCCCGCACCGTGACGTGGTAGACGCTCTCGAACAGGTCGAAGGTGAACGGGCTACCACGGGCCAGGAGGGCCGATTCACTCGCGTAGTTGCAGGTGACGTCCTTGCGCGAGTCCCGGGTCGCCGCCACCCGTACGCAGACGAGGAGCTGCACCTGGTCGAGGTTCCGCTTGGAGGTGCCCGCCTCGTACCGGGGTTCCCAGGCATCGGGCAGCAGGATCTCGGCGTACTCCATCTCCCGCTCGTCGGAATACCTGACCAGCATCATCAGGTGCGGACCCCGGCCGGCGAAGGGTTGGGAGGTGAGGTTGTAGACATAGAGCTTCGGCGACCGGCACGGGTCGGCGGAATCCTCGCTGCGGGTCTGCGTCGGACCGGACGGCGCCGGCAGGGGTGGGAGTTGTCCGGAGGACGGCGGGCCGCCGGGCCGATCCGGCGGCCAGGTGCACGGTCCGGTCAATCCGACGGTTAACCCTCCACTCTCCAGAGCCATCTCCATCAGCAACTCGGTGCCGTCCTCGTGCTCGGCGATGACCTCCCGTACGTCGGTGGGCGTGCCGGTCCGCAACCGCTTGGTGTGCTCGGCAAAACCCTCGCGGATCAGCCAGGTGTCCAGGTCGTCGAAGTACTTCCCGGCCTTCTCGCCGGCCGAGACCGTCAGCTCGGCTCGCGGCCGGACACCCCAGGTCGGCCCGCCCTCGGGCAGGTCGGCACAGCCCGCGCTCCGGGAATGGCTCGGCGGGGTGGCCTGCGCGTCGGGCTCCAGCGCCCCGGCCAGCGCGCGGGACAGGTGCTCGGTGAGTCGCTGTTCGAACTCCTGGGTGGTCACCTTGGGCGCCGGGGGTTCCGGTCCGGTCTCGCTGGTGCACCCCGTCAGCACCAACACCCCGCACACCGCCACACCGATCCGGCGACTCCACCACTGCGTCCACTGCCGAGCCATCGCACCCCCGATCGTCCGGTCGGCACGGGGCGAGCCGAAAAGAAGTGGGATGTTCTGTACTGTCCCGGACTCTACCCGTTCATCCACGCCATCCGATACGGATCATGCCGTCAGTCTCGGTCGGGTGACCAGCCGAAGAGCACCGCCAGCTCGGTCGCGGCGGTGGTGGCAATCGCCAGCACCAGCGGCCACGGGGTACCGAGGATCGCGTAGAGCAGGATCAGGCAGGGCCCGGCGATCACGGCGTAGACGGCGAGGGCGAGCAGCCGGTCGGAGCGGATCAGGTCGGGCAGCCGTCCCCGGCCCAGGTTCGGCACCCGCCTGGCGAACCGCCAGACCAGGATGCCGCCGGTCACCGCCGCGAGTCCGGCCCAGAGCCGGGACGACACCGGGTTCGCCGCCGCCAGGCAGGCCACCAGCACCGACACCACGATGGTGTAGCCGGCGCCGTACATCAGGAGTTGGCGCAGCCCGCCGCCGATCGCCCGGGCACCGTCCCGGCTGGTCGGCTCCAGTGCCGCCGCGTCCGCGAGATGTTCCAGCGCCTCCGAGTAGCGTCGCTGCTCCAGCCGGATCACTCCGATGTTGTGCTGGGCCGCCGCCAGCTCCGGATCGAGCCGCAGCGCCTCCCGGTACGCCCGCTCGGCCAGGTCGAACATCTGCATCCTGGCCGCCACCAGGCCCAGCACCAGGTGCGCCTGCGGCTCCTCGGGCGCCAGCTCGACACCCCGCCACGCGGCGTTCAACGCCTGCTGTCCGTTACGCGACTCACCCAGGATCGCCGCCGCGCTGCGCTGGGCGTACGCGTCGTCCGGCCCGAGCGCGAGGATCTCGTCGGCCGTCGCCGCCGCCTCCTTGAACCGGCGCAGGTCGGCCAGGGCATGTCCCCGGATCACCAGCGGATGGATCAGCTCCGGAGCGGCGGCCACGGCCGAGTCGGCAGCACTCAGCGCCTCCTCCGGCTTGTCGCCCGCGAGCTTGACCATCGCGAGCATGACCAGCGCATGCACGTTCGACGGGTCGAGCGCGATCGCGAACCCGACTTCGGCGGCAGCTTCGTCGTACCGGCCGAGTTCGGCGAGCAGTTCGGCGCGCTGGACGTACCCTTCGGCGGGGGAGGACTGGTCGGAATCAGCGTCGCTGGACACGGGCCGAGCCTATCCGGCGCTGTCCCGCCGGATCTCCACGCCCGACCCGCCGGACACCACTCTCCGGGCAGTCGACGAGCCGCCGCCGGCCAGTTAACCGGCGACCCGCCGAATGCCCACTCCCCATGCCGCCGGATGCGCGGTACCGTAGACGGGACCAAGCCTGGCGCTCCCCCCGTGGCGTCAGGCTTGGTCCCTTAATGCCCCCGGTCACCTGGTCGGGCGGCTTCCCGCTGCCGAGCCCGCCTCGGCTTCCGCACTCGCGAACCTCGATGGGATCCCGTCAAAAGGACTCCCGCCCAAGCCCGAGCAGTGCCCCCGCGCCCGTGCTGCCACCCGGATGCGGGGACGATCGCCTGCTCGACTACCGGTGCGGGGCGACGCCCCGGACGAACCGCGCCAGGCCGCCGGTTAGCCCCGTCAGTTCGGGGACGCCAGGCTCATGCCCTGCTCGACCACGACGGTCGTGCCAGCGGGCTGCTTGCCGGGTGTGAAGGTCAGCTCGGGGATGGCCAGGGCCTTGACCACCTCGCCGCCGTTGGTGAACACGGCCAGGGCACCGGAGACCATCAAACGGCTGCCGGACTCCAGCACGGTGGCGCCGACGTCGCCGTTGACCTCGTCGGCGGTCGCGCCCTCGTAGTAGCAGTAGACGGCGTCCCAGTCGAACGAGGTCAGCGTGCGCAGCGGCGCCGACCCGCCACTGGCCCGCAACTCGGCGAACTTGGCATCGAGGTCCTCGTCGAACTGCGGGGTCATCGTCCGGCTCTCCTTCGCACAGCCCGCCACGGCGGACACCGGCAGCACCAGTGCCGCCACCAGCATCGTCCGCCTGCGGATCACGATCCGGTCTTCTTCTGCGGCTGGGGATGCCCCGGCAGGGTCGTGTTGGCCGGCTGGCCCGTGTCCGGGATGGTGAGCTGGTCGCTGTAGTCCAGCTTGCCGTCCCGGCCGATGACCACCGTACGTCCCTGCTGCACGGCCTCCTGCACCCTGTCGGCCAGCACCTCGGGTGAGACGCCGGGGTTCGCCAGCGCCACGGCCCGGCCGACCTCGTTGTTGTACAGGTCCATGGCCTCGCGGGCCGCCGGGTTGCCCGGGATGGTCTCGTGCGCCGTCGTGTAGCGCGCCGTCCACTCCTCGCCGAACTCCTGGGTCAGCCGCGCGTTCCAGTACGCGTGCCGGAAGGCGTCGTTGTGGTCGTCGTTCCGGTCCGGGGAGGCGAAACGCGCGTCCGCCACCGCGAACGCCTCGTCGTGGATGTCCTTGAACTTCTGTAGCCCCAGCAGGCCGCGCGTCCGCTGCAACTCCCGCAGGATCTCCGCCTCGGACGCCGTGAGCTGGCGCTGGTCCACGACCCAGCTCAGCGGCGGATCAGGGAACTTGTCCCGGTTGGGATCCTCCACGACCTGGTACTCGGCCATCACCGCCGCGCCGGGCCGGCGGGCGTTGGGGTCGGTAGCGGCCTGGTGGATCTCCTGTTGAAGGCCCGAGACGGCACCGATGATGGCCTGCGCGTCGCCGCTGTTGGCCAGGAAGTCGGGCAGGTTGCCCCGGGCCGCTCCGAGCGCCGCCCCGGCCAACCCCCGAGCTGCGGTCTCGGTCCTGATCGCCCGCTGGTAGAAGTCGCCCGCCTGGTTGAACAACCGGTCGGCCTCGGGCTGCATCTGCCTGATCTGTTCGGCGATGCCGGTCTCCCCGGCCCGGGCGAGCTCGGCATGCCGGGCGCGCAGGTACTCCCACCCCTTCATCGGCTCAGGGCCCGGGTCGCCGATCTGCCCGACCAGGCTGCCTAGCGCACTCTCGACCCGTACTCCCTCGCCCACCAGGCGCTGGGCCTCGGTCTGCGCGTCCACGTAGTCGTCGAGCGCCCGCCCGGCCTTCCGGTAGCCGTCGCGCAACGCCTCCATCATCAGGTCGGCTTCCTTGAGGCGGCGGTCGAACAGCTCCTTGCCGGTGCCGGCCCACCTGGTCCCGCGTTTGACCCGCTCCAGGGTCGGCAGGGCCGATTCGATCAGCCGGACCACCCGCTTGAAGTCCTCGGCCGCCATGTCGACCAGGTGCGGCTTCATCGCCTCGATGTACCTGACCTCCGCCCGGTACGCCACGGCGTCACGTCCGCCGGAAGGTGGAGTCGGTGATGAAGGAGTCGACCTTCTGCTGGATCGACGCGTCGGCGTTGACGTAGCCGGCGGCCGCGACCTTGAGCTTCGTCGACAGTGCCGACAGCAACGCCACCACGTCCTGGTACTGGTCGTGCGCGTGGTCGGCGAAGACCCTGGTCCGATCGGCCACCTCTTCGTGCGCGTTCGGGGTCGCGACCCGGCCCGACAGGGTCAGCTCCGGCCGCCCGGCCCGGAGCAGGCCCGCCAGCTCGATAAGCGTGTTCGCGCTTCCGTCCAGCGACTTGGGTTTCACATAGGTCACGGCACCCACCCCCGGCGTCGGCGGCCCATCGAGGGTGATGGTAGTGATCCGTGACAACGGAATCCACGGTGCGCCAACCGGAACGGCGGGGCCGCCCGACTCAGGACCGCCGGTGGATGAGCGCGACGGCGATGCCGGCCAGCCCCTCGCCCCGACCGGTCAGCCCCAGCCCGTCGGTGGTGGTACCGGAGACCGTGACCGGGGCGCCGACCGCCGCCGTCAGCGCCCGCTGCGCCTCGTCGCGGCGGGGACCGATCTTCGGGCGTACCCCGATCACCTGGATCGAGACGTTGCCGATCTCGAAGCCGGCGGCGCGGAGCCGGCGGGCGGTCTCGGCCAGCAGCGCCACCCCGGCGGCGCCGGCCCACTCCGGCTCGGCCACCCCGAAGTTGCTGCCCAGGTCGCCCAGGCCGGCGGCGGAGAGCAGCGCGTCGCAGGCGGCGTGCGCGGCGACGTCGCCGTCGGAGTGCCCGGCCAGTCCGTCCACGCCGGGCCAGTGCAGGCCAGCCACCCAGCAGGCCCGGCCCGGCTCGAATCCGTGCACGTCGGTGCCGACACCGACCAGCGGAAGGATCACGTGCGAAAGCGTAGGCGATCAGTGGTGCCCGGCGAGCGGCACCGCGTTGAGCAGGTGCTCGGCCAGGGCCAGGTCGAACGGACGGGTGATCTTCAACGCGTATTCCGAGCCGGGGACGCAGGCGACGCGTACCCCTTGTTTCTCGACCAGGCCCGCGTCGTCGGTCAGCGGATCGACGGCGGCGGCGTGCGCGGCGGCGAGCACCGCCCGCCGGAAGCCCTGTGGCGTCTGCACAGCCCGCAGGGCGGACCGGTCCACCGTGCCGAGCACCACACCGGCGGCCGAGACCTCCTTGACCGTGTCGACCACCGGGAGCACCGGGATCACGGCGTCCTCGCCGCCGCGGACCGCCTCGGCCACCGACTCGACCAGGGCGGTCGGGGTCAGCGCCCGGGCCGCGTCGTGCACCAGGACGATCTCCGGGCCGGGCGGGACCGCCGCCAGCGCGGCGGCGACCGACTCCTGCCGGGTGGCTCCGCCGGTCACCACGGTCAACTCGGCGACCGGGGCGAGCAGTTCCCGGACGGCGTCCTCGTCGCCCGGCGGCGCCGCTACCGCGATGGTGTGCACGGAGGGTGCGGCGGCGATCCGCCGCACGGCGTGCACCAGCAGCGGTTCGCCACCGATCCGGCGGAGCGCCTTGGGGCCGCCCGGCCCGAGCCGGACGCCGGCACCCGCAGCCGGAACGAGGACCGCGACGTCACCGCGCGGATTGAGCTGCGCGGTCACGTCGCGGTCCTCGGACTTTCTTCGGGGTACTTCGCGGGCACCGGCGGAAAGTGCCAGCGTGGGGGGCTATGCCTCGGTGAGCACCTTGTCGAGCAGAGTTTCCGCTTCGTCCTTGGTGCTCTTTTCGGCGAGTGCGACCTCACCGACGAGGATGTCGCGGGCCTTGGCGAGCATTCGCTTCTCGCCCGCCGACAGGCCCCGCTCCCGCTCCCGGCGCCAGAGGTCGCGAACAACCTCCGCCACCTTGAGGGGGTTACCGGAGGCCAGCTTCTCCAGATTTGCCTTGTAACGCCGCGACCAGTTGGTCGGCTCCTCGGTGTGCGGGGCACGGAGGACATCGAAGACCTTGCCCAGGCCCTCTTCGCCGACCACTTCGCGCACGCCCACGATCTCGGCATTCTCGGCGGGCACCCGGACCGTCAGATCACCCTGAGCGACCCTGAGGACGAGGTACTGCTTGGGCTCGCCCTTGATGACCCGAGTCTCGATTGCCTCGATGAGTGCGGCCCCGTGGTGGGGGTAAACAACGGTCTCGCCGACACTGAAAACCATAGGTTCGAAACCCCTTTCGCTGTGTCTAGGGTAACACGCTCAGGCACCGATGTCCCACCGCAGTCCTGACCGTTAGCGCAGCTCAGAGGCCCTGTGAGAGGTCTTTCTTCGGCTTGACACGGCAGCGATCCATGGATTTAGGCACACTGCGTGACACACGGATCACCGGCCGACAAGGCGGATCGGAAAAATCGGATGTAGGGCGTTGCGGTCCCCCCAGCATATCTCTTCGGCACCCGGCACCGCCGCCCACTGGCGATACGACCCCTGGTGGGGGAGGCTGGAGCGGAGCCCGATTCACACCTCAGGTGAGCAGCCAGGGGGTGCGCCATGAGCACGTCGGCGGACGGCGACGGCCGTCCGGACAACGGCCCGTTCGACGGCGTGCCCGACCTGCCCGCCGACTGGGGCCGGATCGTCATCCCCGACGATCCCGCCGAGCTGGCGGCGGAAGCCGCGCAGGTCCGCCGCGAGCTGCGGCTCCAGGCTCGCCGCGACGGGTGGCGCAGGCGCCTCGGGTTGCCCACCACCACCGCCGGCCCCGCCCCGCTGAGACTCTCCCTGTTGATCATGTCGGTCGCCCTGCTGGCCACCCTGACCAGCCTCTTCGCCATCACCTGGCCCAGCCCGCACCGACCGGTCGCCACCGGCCGGAGCACCCCCGGCAACCCGGGCACCCCGACGAACCCGGGCAGCCCGACGGCCCCCGCCGGGCGGTCCCTGCCCGCGCTCGACCTGGTGGGCGAGAACGGCCAGGTGGTCCCGTTGCGGAGCCTGCTTCCCGCCGTGATCATCCTCATCGACGGCTGCGCCTGCGACGAGCATCTCGACGCCGCCGTCCGGGCCGTACCACCCGGGGTCGCCGTGGTGGCGGTCAGCACCCGCCGGACCGAACCGGGCACCCGGACCATGCCGCCGCCCGGCGGCGGGGTGCCGCGCTTCCTGACCGACCCGACCTCCGAGCTGCGGGCCACGCTGCGCCTGGGCGCCGGCAAGGGCAGACCCGCCGCCGTACTGGCCAGCCGGTCGGGGCAGCTCCTCCGGACCGTGCCGGAACTCAGCTCGCCGGGCGACTACCAGGCCGACCTGCCCCGCCTGCTGGCCGCCGCCTGAGCCGCCCACCCGAACCGGCCTGAGCCGGCACCGCGTCACGTTCCCGTCAGGCCGGTCAGGACAGTGCCACCACCTGCAGGGCGATCTCCACGTGGCGATGGTTCAGCCGCCGTGCGCCGATGGACAGTTCGTCACCGGCCGCGACGAGCTGCACACTGCCGAACGGTCCCGGGCAGCTCACCGACTTCGACCAGCTCCCCGTCACCCCCCGGAGTACCCGGATGTGCAGCTCGCCCGGGCTGAGGCAGACGTACTGGAGCAGGTAGCGTCCGCCCGGACGGGTGTCGATCGACCAGGTGACGAACCGGCGCTGGTTCAGCGTCGCCGTCTCCCGCCAGACGGTGTCCGGAAATCGCGGCAGGCTCTGCCCGGCCGCACCTCCACTCCGCTCGGTGGCCAGGTCCGCCCCACCGATCCCGGGCACCACCTCCGGTGCGCCGACCCGGGTCTGCCCCGGCCGGGCCGGCTCCGGTGCCGACCGGACCGACCACCAGCCGCCGATCCCGACCAGCAGCACCGCCGCCATCGTCAACGCCACCCTGCGCACCGGTCGCCTCCTCCCGCCGGTCCGGCGGAGATCTCCCTAGGAGCCACCCCGGCCGACCTCGTGGGCCGGCCGCGTGCCGTCCGCCCGTGCCGCCCCGGGCCGCCGGTCCAGCAGTGCCGCGTAGAGGGTCAGCCCGGGTCCGAATGCGAGCATCACCACGGTACGGGGTGGAACGGCGGCCCGCCGAAGTCGTTCCAGGATGAGCAGGGACGTCGGCGACGAACAGTTGCCGTACTCGTCGAGTACCGCCCGGGAGGCGGTCATCGCCTCCGGCGGCAGGCCGAGTTCCGTCTCCACCACGTTGAGGATCCGGGGACCGCCCGGGTGCACCGCCCAGCCGTCCACCTCACAGATCCGCCGGCCGTGCCGGGCCAGCAGGTCGGTGACCAGGTCACGGACGTGCGCCGCGAGCACCTGCGGCACCTTCGGCGACAGTCCCATCCGGAAGCCGGTGTCGGTCAGCTCCCAGGTCATGTGGTCGGCCGTCGAGGTGTCGGTGACGGCGGTGACCTCGCGGACGGCGTACCCGGGACCGTTGCCCGGGGCGACCACGACGGCGACGGCGGCGTCGGAGAAGAGCGCGTGCGAGATGATCTGCTGGGTGTCCATCCGGGCCGTCGACGGCTGGATGTGCAGGCTGGTCAGCTCGGCGCAGAGCAGCAGCGCCGGGCGGCCCCGGGCGGTGACGAAGTCGTTCGCGGCGGCCAGCCCGGGCAGCGCCGCGTAACAGCCCATGTGGCCGACGAACATGCGCTGGGTGTCCGGGGCCATCCCCATGTCCCGGGCCAGCAGGATGTCCAGCCCCGGAGTGGCGTACCCGGTGCAGGAGCAGACCACGAAGAGGCCGATCTCCCCCGCCGACAGGCCGGCGTCGGTCAGCGCCCGGCCGACCGCCTCCTTGCCCAGCGGCAGCGCCTCGATCTGGTACCGGCGCATCCGGCGCTCGGTCGGCCAGTCCGAGACGTCCTCCAGCAGCGGGTTCACCGCCGCCTGCCGGTGCCGTACCCCGGAGTTGGCGAAGATCCGCTCGGCGAGCGCCCGGGTGGCCCCGGAGAAGTGCCCCGCGAAGAAGCCCGCCCACAGCTCCTGCTGGCTGGCTGTGGGCGGCAGCGCCGCACCCACGCCGACGATCACCCCTGAGCCGTCCCGCCCGCTTCCGCTTCCCATGCCGTCCTCCGATCGCGACACCGTGCACCCCTGCACGCTCCACGCGCCCACCGAGCCCAACCCCCGAGCGTGACCTCGGGACTCGCGCCAGGGCGAACGCGCCCGACCGCGGTACGGCCCGACCCGACCGGTGGTGGCCGGACGGCCGGCTCGCGCACCATCAGGTACCCACTGAACCTTTTTCAACCTCCCCTTGCGGTCCGCGGACCGCAAGGGGACGCGGTGTATGAACGCCGCGCGGTTCAGGTGGAAAAGGTTCAGTCACCGGCCGCCTCACCACCTGGGGGTCGCGGCGTCCCGGTCCGGGTCGCCGCCGAGCGCGGCGATGCCGAGCCAGTCCGCGCAGACGTCCGAGGTCGCCGGGTGCAGCGACCCGCACCGGGCGTCCCGGTAGAGGCGTTCGAGCGGATGGCCGCGTCGGGTCGCCGAGGTGCCGGCCGCCTCCACCATCGAGGCCGCCACCTCGGCCGCGGTCGTCCCGGCCAGCAGCTTCGCCCGCCACACCCAACGGTTCGTCTCGGCGTCGCCCGGCGCCTCGTCGACCCGGCGGGCCGCCTCGGTCACCGCCAACTGGGCGGCGGCGGTGGCCGCGTCGGCCCGGCCGACCCGGGCACGTACCGCCGGCAGGCCGTCCAGCCCGCGTGCGGTCAGGTGCTCGACGGCGGCGTCGATCGCCGCCCGGGCCACCCCGACGTAGACGGCCGCGTAGCTGGCCACCAGCCAGTGCGGCATGAGCTGCGCGACCACCAGGGCCAGCCCCTCCACCCCGCCGAGCAGCCGGTCGGTCGGCACGGTCACGTCCAGGTGCAGGTCGTGCGAGGCGGTGGCCCGCATCCCCAGCGAGTCCCAGGTCGGCTCGACGTGCAGCCCGTCCGGCCCGGCCGGGACCAGGAACTGCGACACCACCGACTGGTCGGCGACGCTCCGGGCGGCCACCAGGTAGGCGTCGGCGTGCCCCGCCCCGGAACAGAAGGTCTTGGCCCCCTTGATGTGGTAGCCGCCGTCCACCGGCTCGTACGTCGTGGTCAGCTTCGACAGCCGGGAGCCGGCCCCGCGCTCGCTCATCGCCACCGCGTACCAGGCGCCGGCCGCCGCCTCGGCGAGCAGCCGGTCCCGGGCCGCCAGCGCCTCGGACGGTACGCCGAGCGCCTCGGCCAGCTCCTCGGTCAGCGCGCCGAGCGCACCGGTCACCGAGGCGTGCATGTTGAACACCAGGGCCGTCGCGCCGTTGCCCCGGGCCAGCTCGGTGGCGACCGCCGCGTACCCGGCGAAGCTGGCCCCGAGACCGCCCAGCCCCGGCGGGACCATCAACCCGAGGAGCCCGGCCGACCGCAGGTCGGCGAAGTCGTCGACCGGGAACGTGCCGTCCCGGTCGTGTTCGGCCGCCCGGGCGGCGAATCTCGGCGCCACCCGGCGTGCCGCTGCGAGCGCGTCCACCGTCATCCGTGTCCTTCCCGCACCGGCCGGACGGCCGGTGCTGTCGCCCGCCCTACCCCTGCCTGGCACCCCACCCCTGGTAGAGCACCGCCGCCGACCAGGTCGGCACGATCCGTGGCGCGTTCCCGCCGGCCGGGCCGACGCGCCGGACGGCCCGGCGCAGCAGCCAGCGTGCCGTCCCCCAGACCGCCGGCCGGATGCCCCGGATCCGCAGCGCGATCCCGTGCCGGGCGCACTCGCGGACCAGCTCCCGGGCGTCGACGAAGAGTCGGGGGTCGTGGATCCCCCTCGGTACCCCGGGGAAGAGTTCGGCCACCCGTACCGCCAGCAGCCGGCTCAGCGCGGTGGCGTTGAGGGTGTCCAGCACCAGCGTGCCGCCGGGCCGGAGCAGCCGGGCCGCCTCGGCCACCACCCGCCGCCAGTCCGGTACGTGCTCCAGCACCTCGCCGGCGGCCACCACGTCGGCGCAGCCGTCGGCCAGCGGCACCGCCCCGGCGTCCCCGTTCACCGGGGTGACCCCGTGCGCGGCGGCCTGGGCGAGCGCGGAGCGGACCAGGTCCACCCCGACGTGCCGGTAGCCCTTGCCGGCGATCCGGGGGGCGAGCAGCCCGGCGCCGCAGCCGAGGTCGACCAGGACCGCCCCGGGGCGGGCGGCCGGCGGCACCAGCGCGGCCCGCGCGTCGGCCAGCCAGTGCAGCATCGCGAAGGCGCCGTCCGGCTGCCACCACTGGTCGGCGAGGTCGTCGTACTGCCGGGGATCGTTGCGGGGCAGCCGGCGGACCCGGCTGCCGGGCACGACGGCCTCGGCGTCTGCCCTGGTCCGCGCTGTCCGCATGTGATCGAGCCTGGCACGACCGAGCGGTAACAACCAGACTTCCCATATGTCGCATGTGGTGTTAGGGCTGGTCCGGGCGAGCCACCCCGAGCCGGCGGTCGCGGTGACCACCGTCTCGGCCCTGCTCGCCTGGGGCGTCGGCCACCCGGCCGGCGGCATCGCGGCGGTGGCCCTCACCGTGCTGGCCAGCCAGCTCGCCATCGGCTGGGTCAACGACCGGCTCGACGCCGACCGGGACGCCGCGGTCGGCCGCCGGGACAAGCCGGTGGCCAGCGGCATGATCAGCCGGCGGCTGGTCGGCACGGCAGGGGTGCTGGCCGCCGTACTCACCCCGCTGCCCGCGCTCACCCTCAACCTCGCCGCCGCCGGGGCGGCCACCCTCGCCCTGGTCTCCGCGCTGCTCTACAACTGGCCGCTGAAGTCCACCCCGCTCTCGGTGCTGCCGTACGCGGTCTCGTTCGGGACGTTGCCGGCGGTCGTCGTACTCGGACTGCCCGGTGCGCCGGCCCCGCCGGCCTGGCTGGTCGCGGCCGGCGCGCTGCTCGGCGCCGGTGCGCACTTCGCGAACGTGCTGCCGGACCTGGCCGACGACGAGCAGACCGGGGTGCGCGGCCTGCCGCACCGGCTCGGCCCGGCCGGCTCCCGGCTGGCCGCCGCCGGGCTGCTGCTCGCGGCCACCGCGACCCTGGTGGTCGGGCCGCCCGGGCCGCCGTCCTGGGCCGGCCTGACGGCGGTCGCGGTCGCCGCCGTGGTCCCGGCGCTCGGCTGGTACGCCAGCCGGGCCGCCGCCGCCCGGGGTGACCGCCCGGTGGCCGTCTTCCGGGCCGTCATGCTCGTCGCGCTGATCGATGTGGTGCTGCTGGTGACCAGCGGTCGGGTGGTCTGACCCACCCCCGCCGCCGGCCGGTACCGCCCGGGCGGGCCGGGCCGGGATACCGGGTCGGCGTACGCGAGCCGATCACCGCCCACTACCCTGGAGCCCGTTGGGCCCGGGTACGGCCACGGTGCCCGTTCCGCCGACCCGGGGATCGCGACGGCGACCGGGATCGCACAGAGGAGGACCAGGTGACGCGCTCGATCAGGGGGGCTCGGCGAGCCGCTGCGGTGCTGGCCGGTACGGCCACCGCCGCCACCCTGCTGCTGTCCGGGTGCGGTGCGGGCCAGATCGCCGAGACCGCCGCCAAGGTGCCCACCAGCGTCGGCACCAACGCGCAGTCGGCCGACAACACCTTCAAGGTCCGCAACCTGTCGATCGACTACCTGAACACCCAGGGCTATCCGGCCGGTGCCGACGCGCCGATGAACGTCGGCCTCTACAACGACTCCGGCGAGGCCGTCACGGTGCGGATCAGCTCCGCCGGTGCCCGTTCGGTGGTGCTGGCCGGCGCCTCCGCCGCGCCGACCCCGGCCGGCACCGTCTCGCCGAGCCCGTCGCCGACCACCGGCAGCCCCTCGCCGGAGGCCACCTCGGGCAGCCCGGAACCGGGCGGCTCGCCGTCGGCGACCCCGACCGAGGGTGCCGCCGCCACTCCTTCCCCCACGGCGTCCCCGACGCTGCCGGCCGAGATCCGGATCCCGGCCGGCGGGTTCGTGATCCTGAACAAGACCGTCGGCAACTGGCTCCAGCTCTCCGGGCTGACCGAGCCGCTGCCGCCGGGCGGCAATGTCGAGCTGACCTTCGACTTCGGCGGCACCCAGGTGCCGGTACGGGCCCCGGTCGCGGTGCCGTTCACGCCGGCCCCGGTCGGTACCCCGGTCGTCGGCGAGGGCGAGGAACACGAGTAGGCCCCGGCACGTCACGACCCGGCCCGGCATGACGTCCGGCCGGGTCGTTCCGGTTCCGTCGTACGGATTGGTTAGCGTGCTCGGGTGACGACCAGCCGAGCCACGCCCCGCCCCGCCACCGGGCGCGGCCGCGCCGCGAGCCGCGACCCCCGCCCCGCCTACGAGTGCGACGCCTGCGGGCACCAACCGCCCAAGTGGGTCGGCCGGTGCCCCGAGTGCGGCGAGTGGGGCGCGGTCGTCGAGTCGACGCTCACCGGTCCCACCGTCTCGGGCCGGGTGGTGAGTTCCCGGGCGCCCGCCGAGCCGGCCCGGCCGATCGCCACGATCAGCGCCGCCCCGGCCCGGGCCCGCCCGACCGGCGTGCCCGAGCTGGATCGGGTGCTCGGCGGCGGCCTGGTGCCCGGCGCGGTGGTGCTGCTTGCCGGCGAGCCCGGGGTCGGCAAGTCGACGCTGCTGCTCGACGTGGCCCAGCAGTGGGCGGCCGGAGCCGGCAGCCCGTCGCTGGTGGTCAGCGGTGAGGAGTCGGTGAGCCAGGTCCGGCTGCGGGCCGAGCGGATGAGCGCCCTGCACGAACAGCTCTATCTGGCCGCCGAGAACGACCTCTCCGCCGTGCTCGGCCACCTCGACGCGGTCAAGCCGGGCCTGCTGGTGCTGGACTCGGTGCAGACCGTCTCCACCCCCGGCACCGAGGGGGTGCCGGGCGGGGTCACCCAGGTCCGGGCGGTCACCGCCGCTCTGGTCGCGGTCGCCAAGGAGCGGGGCATCGCGACCGTACTCGTCGGGCACGTCACCAAGGACGGCCAGGTCGCCGGCCCCCGGGTGCTGGAGCACCTGGTCGACGTGGTGCTGCACTTCGAGGGTGACAAGCACTCCTCGCTGCGGATGGTGCGCGGCGTGAAGAACCGGTTCGGCACCGCCGACGAGGTCGGCTGCTTCGAGATGCACGAGGGCGGGATCAGCAGCCTCGCCGACCCTTCCGGACTGTTCCTGACCCGCTCCGCCGACCCGGTCCCCGGCACCTGCGTGACGGTGGCGATGGAGGGCCGGCGGGCACTGGTCACCGAGGTGCAGGCGCTGATCGGCGCCACGGTGGCCGGGTCGCCCCGGCGGACGGTCTCCGGGCTGGACAGCGCCCGGCTGGCGATGGTGCTGGCGGTGCTGCAACGCCGGACGGAGCGGCTGACCCTGCACGACCGGGAGGTCTTCGCCGCCACCGTCGGCGGGATCCGGGTGGTCGAGCCGGCCGCCGACCTCGCCGTCGCTCTGGCGGTCGCCTCCGGCGGGCTCAACCTGGCCATCGCACCCGATCTGGTGGCGATCGGCGAGGTGGGGCTGACCGGTGAGGTGCGCAGGGTCGCCGCCGTGCCCCGCCGGCTGGCCGAGGCGGCCCGGCTCGGCTTCAGGTACGCCCTGGTGCCGCAGGGCTGCGGGCCGAGCGCCAGCGGGGTGGCTCCGGAGAACATGCGGGTGATGGAAGTCACCGACGTACGATCGGCGCTGCAGTCCGTGGCGCGGGTGTCGGCCGAGTAACCATACGGTCACACCGTGCTGCGGCTGGCGGCGCGTGGCATGCTTACGGCCGTTGCCACCTGCGCCAAGGCGGGACGGTCACGCCGGGCAAGGCTTGCCAATCAGCTACAAACTGGACAATACGCGGCGGGTCCCAGACGGTACCGACGGCGCGCCGATGGGAGGAAGCAGGCACAGTGGCACGTCACAGTAACCGCGACAGCACCGAACGCAGGGCGGTCCGTAGAATGTCCGAGTGCCGATCGACCGCGACGCGAACCGAACCGCCAGCGCGGCTTCTCCTGTCCGCACCAGCGCCGGCACCTCGGCCCGCCCCGTCGGCGTCGGCATGACCATGAACGGGACGGGGCCGACCGGCGACCCGTTGCGGGCCAACCTGGCGCTGATGGCGCCGGGCACGGCGCTGCGGGACGGGCTGGAGCGCATCCTGCGCGGCCGGACGGGCGCCCTGATCGTGCTCGGCTACGACCGGGTCGTCGAGACGCTCTGCACCGGCGGCTTCCCGCTCGACGTCGAGTTCTCCGCCACCCGGGTCCGCGAACTGTGCAAGATGGACGGCGCTGTGGTGCTCTCCAGCGACGGCACCCGGATCGTCCGGGCCGCCGTGCATCTGATGCCCGACCCGTCGATCCCGACCGAGGAGTCCGGCACCCGGCACCGCACCGCCGAGCGGGTCGCCCGGCAGACCGGCTTCCCGGTGATCTCGGTCAGCCAGTCGATGCGGATCATCAGCCTCTACGTGAACGGGCAGCGGCACGTGCTGGACGACTCGGCCGCGATCCTGTCCCGGGCCAACCAGGCGCTGGCCACTCTTGAGCGCTACAAGCTCCGCCTCGACGAGGTCTCCGGCACCCTCTCCGCACTGGAGATCGAGGATCTGGTCACCGTACGGGACGCGGTCGCCGTGGTGCAGCGGCTGGAGATGGTCCGCCGGATCGCCGACGAGATCGCCGGCTACGTGGTGGAGCTGGGCACCGACGGCCGCCTGCTCGCCCTCCAGCTCGACGAGCTGATGGCCGGGGTGGACGCCGACCGGACCCTGGTGATCCGCGACTACCTGCCCAGCGGGCGCAAGGCCCGGACCCTCGACGAGGCGCTGGTCGAGCTGGACCTGCTCACCGCCACCGAGTTGATCGACCTGGTCGCGGTCGCCAAGGCGATCGGCTATCCGGGTGCCTCCGACGCGCTGGACGCGGCGGTCAGCCCGCGCGGTTTCCGGCTGCTCGCCAAGGTGCCCCGGCTGCCCGGGCTGGTCGTCGACCGGCTCGTCGGCCACTTCGGCAGCCTGCAACGGCTGCTCGGCGCCACCGTGGAGGACCTGCAGGCCGTCGACGGGGTCGGTGACGCCCGCGCCCGGGGCGTACGGGAAGGGCTGTCCCGGCTGGCCGAAGCGTCCATCCTGGAGCGTTACGTCTGACCCCGGCCGCCGGCACCGGTCGGACCGTCCGAACCGGCCGGTTCGGCGGTGCCGGGAGGGTGCCGCCGGTCAGCCGGTGATGGTTATCCGGACCGGGTTACTGAGCTTGTTGCCGAGCCGACCGAAGAGCTGGTAAGTGCCGGCCACCGGATAGGGCCCGTTGGCGACCTGGTTGGCGCACTTGGAGCTTTCCCGCCCGTTCCAGGAGATGGTGTATTCGTTCTCGTGGCTGGGCGGGAACGGCCGTACGTCGTTGGACCGGACCGCGTTGCACACGTCCGACGACCAGACCTTGCGGGCCCCGGACTTGATGTAGAGCTCCTGGAGGTCGGCGCCGACGTTCCGGTTGCAGGTCCGGTCGGACACGTTCTTGATTCTGAGTCGCAGCTCGATCGGCTCGCCCCGCTGCGCGGAGGTCTGCGAGGGCACCGGAGTCACCGAGATCTCCTGGTCGGTGCACTCGTTGTCGACCGGCGGCGGTGCCGTCGGCACCTGACCGCCGCCCGCCGGCTCGACGGAGTCCTCCCCGTCCGCCGGAGGCACGTCGGACGGCTCGCCGCCGCCCGGAGCACCCGACTCCGGGGCGCCCGAGTCGGGAGGGCTGGACGCCGACGGGTCGACGTGTGGGGTGAGCGTGGGCGACGGCCCAGGGTTGGCTGTCTTGCCCCTTCCGGAGTCGTCCGCCCCACCTGTGTTGATGCAGGAGTAGAGCAACACGATCAGGAAGAGCAACATGGCGCCGAGCACGACGGCTCGACGCCGCCAATACACGGCGGGCGGAAGGGGGCCAACCGTCAGACGCATAATGGTTTCACCGTATCGGCACGCGTGGCCCGGACCCCCGCGACGCGCCGGAGGCCCAGCACGCCGTGTCGGCGCTGCCGCTCAAAGATAGACCTTGCGCTGGTAGACCGCGTGCGCGCCGGCCACCCGGTCCAGGAAGAGCCGGCCAGCACAGTGGTCGATCTCGTGCTGGAGCGCCCGCGCCTCGAAGCCGTCGGTGACCAGCCGGACCGCCGCCCCGGTGCCGGGCAGGACCCCCTGCACCACCACCCGGCTGGCCCGCTTCACGTCGCCGGTGAGGTCGGGAACCGACATGCAGCCCTCCCGCCCCGGCCGCCAGCGACTCGCCTCGACGACCTCGGCGTTGCAGAGCACGAAGGTGCCGTGCGAGGTGACGGTCTTGGGATGCCCGGTCACGTCCACCGCGAAGAGCCGGGCCCCGACCCCGATCTGCGGCGCGGCCAGGCCGACGCAGCCGGGTGAGACCCGCATGGTGGCCACCAGGTCGGCGGCGAGCCGCACCACCTCGTCGTCGCAGGGGTCGACGGTGGCACCGATTCGGCTCAACACGCCGGCCGGCGCGGTCACCACCGGGCGTACCGTGCCCTGGTCGCCGAGCAGCTCGGGTCTCCAGTCGCCCAGGCCGCCCTCCTCAACCAGCCCGGAATCGTCCTTCGCCGTCACCAGAATCTCCGGAGGATGTCCCGGCGTTCAGGCCGGGGAGGAATCCGGACTCCGTCAGGAGCGGCCCGGCGGAGCCGGGACGATCCGGAGGCGACGGCCTGGGACCTCCGGCGTGTCGTCTTACTCAACGCCCCTCCTCGGGAGAGCTTCGTACGTGCGTACGGCGTACAAGTGTCGGGGGCTACCCGACAGCCGAGCTGGCGTTCCTGTCCGAGGTCTCCTCCGTGCCGTTGCAGCAGACCCTGCCCCACCAGCGCACCGCGTTCGCGAACTTCTTCGCCGGCCCTGCCCGCTATCCGCGCTTCAAGTCCCGCGGCGGCCGCCAGTCGGCGCGCTACACCCGCTCCGCCTTCCGCATCCGGGACGGCGCACTGTACGTCGCGAGGACCGACGGGCGCCCGGCGGTTCGGGACCACCACGCGGCCAAGAACATCCTTGCGGCTGGTCGAGCCGTAGCCGGGAGTCATCCCGGCGATGCCTGCGGAGCTGACGTAAGACAGCAAGGGTTCTCCCTTCTGCGGTCGGCTGGGAAACAGGAACCCCCTGGGGCGCCCCAGGGACTCTCCGCCCTTGAGCTCTACGGCGGGGAGGAAGTCACAGCAGATCCGAGTCGGCTCGCCGCAGGGTGACCTCCACGTCCAGCCCGGCGGCCACCTCGGCCAGCCGGGCGGCGACCTCCTCGGCCGTATCCGGCCGCAGCTCCACCTCGGCGAGGAGGACGTAGAGCGGACCGGTCAACCGGGTGGTCAGGTCGGTGACGTTCCCGCCGGCCTCGGCGAGTACCCGGGTCAGCGCGGCGACGATGCCGAGCCGGTCGGCGCCGTGCACGGCCATCAGGTACGGCTCGCCGAACGGCGTACTCGTCGCTTCGGCGCCGACCTGGCGGACCGTCGCCACCAGCGGGCCGTCCGCGACGACCGGGGCCAGCGCGGCCTCCGCATCGGCACCGGACGGGCCGACGCAGATCAGCGTCATCGCGAAGTGCCCGCGCAACCGGGTCATGGTCGAGTCGGTCAGGTTGGCCCCGACCTGGGCGAGCGCCTCCGTCACGTCGGCCACGATGCCGGGCCGGTCCGGACCGATGACGGTGATCGCGAGCTCGTTCATCCGGGCAGTCTGCCCGATCATCCGCCCCGTCCGCGGCCCGACCCGGCATCCGGCCCACGCTCCGGGACGGACCCACAACCGGCGCCCGGCACGGCCTCCGGGGCCGGCGCCCGGCACGGCCTCCCGCCGCGCCGGCATGACAGGATCGACGGTGCCATGTCGACAACGCAGCTCGCCGCCGACGCCATCCGGTGGTACGACGAGAACGCCCGTGACCTGCCCTGGCGGGAGCCCGGCATCGGGGCGTGGCCGATCCTGGTCAGCGAGGTCATGTTGCAGCAGACCCCGGTGGTACGGGTGCTACCCGCCTGGCGGGCCTGGCTGACCCGGTGGCCCCGGCCGGCGGACCTGGCCGGTGACACTCCGGCCGAGGCGATCCGGATGTGGGGGCGGCTCGGCTATCCCCGACGGGCACTGCGGCTGCACGAGTGCGCGGTGGCCGTGCTGGCGCGGCACGGTGGCGAGGTGCCGACCGGGCTGGCGGAGTTGCTGGCGCTGCCCGGTGTCGGCGATTACACGGCCCGGGCGGTGGCGGCGTTCGCGTACGGGCAGCGGCACCCGGTGGTGGACACCAACGTACGGCGCCTGGTGGCCCGGGCCGTCGCCGGAGAGCCGGACGCGGGGCCGGCGACCCGTCCGGCCGACCTGGTCGCCACCGAGGCGCTGCTGCCGGCGGTACCGGAGCGGGCGGCCCGGGCCAGCGCCGCGTTCATGGAGCTGGGGGCGCTGGTCTGCACCGCCCGGGCACCCCGGTGCGCCGACTGTCCACTGGCCGACCGCTGCGCCTGGCGCGCGTCGGGGCGTACCGCGCCGTCCGGCCCGACCCGCCGCCCGCAGCGGTACGCCGGCACCGACCGGCAGGTCCGGGGCAAGCTGCTGGCCGTACTCCGCGAGACGACCGGCCCGGTGCCCCGGTCCCGGCTGGACCTGGTCTGGTCGGACGACCTGCAACGCTCCCGGGCCCTGGCCGGACTGATCGAGGACGGCCTGGTCGAGATGGTCGACGACACCTGTGTGCTGGCCGGCGAGGGCACTGACGGATAGTCCACGCCACGGAGACGGATTCGGCCCGGTGGCGATTGCCACCGGGCCGAACCGTTTGTTACCTGAGCTGCTGCTCGGCTACTCGTCCGCGCCGGCCGCGGCGGTGTTGCCGAGGTCGGCCGGCACCGCGTCGGGCACCGGGACCGGCTTGTCCGCGCCGCGGAACACCAGCTTGGACTTGTCGACGTTGTCCGGGTCGCCCTCGCAGTCCACGACCACGATCTGGCCCGGGGTCAGCTCGTTGAACAGGATCCGCTCCGACAGGTTGTCCTCGATGTCGCGCTGGATCGTCCGCCGCAGCGGCCGGGCGCCCAGCACCGGGTCGAAGCCCTTCTTCGCCAGGTACTTCTTGGCGTTGTCGGTCAGCTCGAGGCCCATGTCCTTGTTGCGGAGCTGGGTCTCGATCCGCTGGATCATGATGTCCACGATCGAGAGGATCTCGGTCTGGTTGAGCTGGTGGAACACGATCGTGTCGTCGATCCGGTTGAGGAACTCCGGCCGGAAGTGCTGCTTCAGCTCGTCGTTGACCTTCTGCTTCATCCGCTCGTAGTTCGAGTCGTTGTCCTCGGAGGCCTGGAAGCCCATCGAGACCGCCTTGGCCACGTCCCTGGTGCCCAGGTTGGTGGTCAGGATGATGACCGTGTTCTTGAAGTCCACGATCCGGCCCTGGCCGTCGGTCAACCGCCCGTCCTCCAGGATCTGGAGCAGGGTGTTGAAGACGTCCGGGTGGGCCTTCTCGATCTCGTCGAACAGGACCACCGAGAACGGCCGGCGGCGCACCTTTTCGGTGAGCTGGCCACCCTCGTCGTAGCCGACGTAGCCGGGGGGCGCCCCGACCAGCCGCGACACGGTGTACCGGTCGTGGAACTCGGACATGTCGAGCTGGATCAGCGCGTCCTCGCTGCCGAAGAGGAACTCGGCGAGCGCCTTGGAGAGCTCGGTCTTACCGACGCCGGACGGGCCGGCGAAGATGAACGAGCCGGACGGCCGCTTCGGGTCCTTCAGGCCGGCCCGGGTACGCCGGATGGCCTTCGAGACCGCCTTGACCGCGTCCTCCTGGCCGACGACCCGCTTGTGCAGCTCGTCCTCCATGCGGAGCAGCCGGGAGGTCTCCTCCTCGGTGAGCTTGTAGACCGGGATGCCGGTCCAGTTCGCCAGCACCTCGGCGATCTGCTCGTCGTCGACCTCGGACACCACGTCCAGGTCGCCGGCCTTCCACTCCTTCTCCCGCTGCGCCTTCTGGCCGAGGAGCTGCTTCTCCTTGTCCCGCAGCTGGGCGGCCCGCTCGAAGTCCTGCGCGTCGATCGCGGACTCCTTGTCGCGGCGCACCTGGGCGATGCGCTCGTCGAAGTCGCGCAGGTCTGGCGGCGCGGTCATCCGGCGGATCCGCATCCGGGCACCGGCCTCGTCGATCAGGTCGATCGCCTTGTCCGGCAGGAACCGGTCGGAGATGTACCGGTCGGCGAGCGTCGCCGCCGCGACCAGCGCGGCGTCGGTGATGCTCACCCGGTGGTGCGCCTCGTAGCGGTCCCGCAGCCCCTTGAGGATCTCGATGGTGTGCGCCAGCGACGGCTCACCCACCTGGATCGGCTGGAACCGCCGCTCCAGGGCGGCGTCCTTCTCCAGGTGCTTGCGGTATTCGTCCAGCGTCGTCGCGCCGATGGTCTGCAGCTCGCCACGGGCCAGCATCGGCTTGAGAATGCTTGCCGCGTCGATCGCGCCCTCGGCGGCACCCGCACCCACCAGGGTGTGGATCTCGTCGATGAACAGGATGATGTCGCCGCGGGTGCGGATCTCCTTGAGCACCTTCTTCAGGCGCTCCTCGAAGTCACCGCGGTATCGCGAGCCGGCGACCAGGGCGCCCAGGTCAAGCGTGTAGAGCTGCTTGTCCTTGAGCGTCTCCGGCACCTCGCCCTTGATGATCCGCTGGGACAGCCCCTCGACGACCGCGGTCTTGCCGACCCCGGGCTCGCCGATCAGGACCGGGTTGTTCTTGGTACGGCGGGAGAGCACCTGCATCACCCGCTCGATCTCCTTCTCCCGACCGATGACCGGGTCGAGCTTGCCCTCCCGGGCCGCCTGGGTCAGGTTGCGACCGAACTGGTCCAGCACGAGGCTGGTCGACGGCGCGGCCTCGCCCGGCGCGGTGCCGGCCGCTGCCGGCTCCTTGCCCTGGTAGCCGGAGAGGAGCTGGATCACCTGCTGGCGGACCCGGTTGAGGTCGGCGCCGAGCTTGACCAGCACCTGGGCGGCGACGCCCTCGCCCTCGCGGATCAGGCCGAGCAGGATGTGCTCCGTACCGATGTAGTTGTGGCCGAGCTGCAACGCCTCACGCAGCGACAGCTCCAGCACCTTCTTGGCCCGCGGCGTGAACGGGATGTGCCCGCTCGGCGCCTGCTGGCCCTGACCGATGATCTCTTCGACTTGCTGGCGGACGCCCTCCAGCGAGATCCCCAGGCTCTCCAGGGCCTTCGCCGCGACGCCTTCACCCTCGTGGATGAGACCTAGCAGGATGTGTTCCGTACCGATGTAGTTGTGGTTGAGCATCCGGGCCTCTTCTTGGGCCAGGACGACAACCCGCCGCGCTCGGTCGGTGAACCGCTCGAACATGCCCTCGTGCTCCTCACGTGCCGTGCGCACTCGATCTTGATGGTCCAAGCATCGTGGCGGGGCCACCACCCGGACGTCCGGGGCGGACGTCCGTGCTCCCTTACTCTATCGCCGCGAGCCGACTCTCCTGAGGTCGTGTGTTCCCGGAATGAGCCACGTACGCGACGTTTTTCCCAACCGCCCACGCTCAGCGATGCTTCCCAGACCATCCGCTGTACGCGCAGAGCGAAATTCGAGCCCCTGCCCGGGCGACGCGGCCCCGCGTCATCCACAGGCTGTGGACAACTTCGTCCACTGGTTGTGGACAACGCCGGGGTCGCCAGGATGTTCCCGGGTCGGCATGATCGTTCCCCGAGGACGGCGAGCCGCGCGGCAGCACCCCACCCCAACCGGGGTAGTACGCGGCAGGGCCGGAGAGCGACCGGGATCACCGACCGTCGACAAAGCGGACACTTACCCCAATTTACTCATATGGCTCGCAACAGGCAAAGGAGCGCGGGGTGGGTGGACGAGCACTCGTCCACCCACCCCGCGCGAGGGATCAAGGAAGCACGACGCCTAGCGGCCCGCCTTGGCGTGGTACTCGTCCACGATCTCCTGCGGGATCCGCCCGCGGTCGGAGATCTCCTTGCCTTCCTTCTTGGCCCAGGCCCGGATCGCCTTGTTCTGCTCGCGGTCGGCGGTGGCGCCACCCCGCCCCCGTGCGGCACGACCACCGACCACCACGCCGCCCCGGCCCACCTTCGAGCCGGCCGCGACGTACGGGGCGAATAGCTCCCGCAATTTGCCGGCGTTCTTGTCCGACAGGTCGATCTCGTACTGCACGCCGTCGAGCGAGAACTTGACGGTCTCGTCCGCGTCTCCGCCGTCCAGGTCATCGACCAGCTTGTGAATGATCTGCTTGGCCACGTGTCGCTATCCTTTCGAGCAGGTTCGCCGCAAACAAGAGCACAATAGCCCGTTAGATGCTTGCTCCGTCAATAGGACGGCGAAACTACGCGACAAGCCGCTCGGCGGCAACTACTCCGGGCGGACCATCGGGAAGAGGATGGTTTCCCGAATTCCGAGGCCGGTGAGGGCCATCAGCAGCCGGTCGATTCCCATTCCCATGCCCCCGAGCGGCGGCATTCCGTACTCCATGGCCCGCAGGAAGTCCTCGTCGAGCCGCATGGCCTCGTCGTCGCCCTTGGCCGAGCGCTGGGCCTGGGCCACCAGCCGCTCCCGCTGCACCACCGGGTCGACCAGCTCCGTGTAGCCGGTGGCCAGCTCGAAACCGAGCACGTAGAGGTCCCATTTCGCGGTGAGCCCCGGCTCGTCGGGGTGCGCCCGGACCAGCGGGCTGGTCTCTTCCGGGTAGTCCCGGACGAAGGTGGGCTGGCGCAACGTCGGTACGACCAGTTCTTCGAAAAGCTCCTCGGCGAGCTTGCCCGGGCTCCACTGCGGGTCGACCGCGAGACCGACCTTTTCCGCGTATCCCAGCAGGTCGGCCATGCCGGTGCGGACGGTGACCTCCTCGCCGAGCGCCTCGGAAAGGGTGCCGTAGAGGGTCACCGAACGCCACTGGCCGCCGAGGTCGAACTCGGTACCGTCGGCGTGCGTCACCACATGCGACCCGGCCGCGGCGAACGCGGCGGCCTGCACCAGGTCACGGGTGAGGGTCGCCATGGTGTCGTAGTCACCGTACGCTTCGTACGCCTCGAGCATGGCGAACTCCGGGGAGTGCGAAGAGTCGACCCCCTCATTACGGAAGTTACGGTTGATCTCGAAGACCCGGTCGATGCCGCCGACCGCCGCCCGCTTGAGAAAAAGCTCGGGGGCGATTCGCAGATACAGATCCGTGTCTAACGCATTGCTGTGCGTCACGAATGGCCTGGCCGTGGCCCCGCCCGGGAGCGGCTGCAGCATGGGGGTTTCCACTTCGATGAAACTCCGGGCGTGCAGCGAATCGCGCAGACTACGCAGCGTCGCCGCCCTGGTGCGTACCATCTCGCGGGCCCGGGGCCGCACGATCAGATCGACATAACGCTGCCGGACCCGGGCCTCCTCGCTAAGCGGCTTGTGTGCCACCGGCAGCGGCCGGAGCGCCTTCGCGGTCAGCTCCCAGGAATCGGCGAGCACGGAAAGCTCCCCGCGCCGGCTGGTAATCACCTCACCGGTCACCCCGACGTGGTCGCCGAGGTCGACCAGCCGCTTCCAGGCGTCGAGCCGGTCCGGGCCGACCCGGTCGAGCGAGAGCATCGCCTGGAGTTCGGTGCCGTCGCCGTCCCGCAGCGTGGCGAAACAGAGCTTGCCGGTGTTGCGTACGAAGATCACCCGGCCGGTGACGGCGGCGACGTCCCCGCTCGCCGTGTCGGTCGGGAGGTCCGCGTAGCGGGCCCGGATCTCGGCGAGAGTCGCGGTACGCGGATATCCCACCGGGTACGGCTCGACGCCCTCGGCGAGCATGCGGTCCCGCTTCTCCCGGCGTACCCGCATCTGCTCGGGAAGGTCGTCCACGGGGTCGGCGGGGTTCGGGATCTGCTGGCTCACGGCATGCTTCCTCGGGAATTGTCGGCGGAGTTCGGCCCCGAGCGTACTCAAGTGCGCCGGCGGCGGGGCACTGGATAACCTCCAGGCATGGTCGACCAGTCCCACGCCCTCTCCTTCGGGGCCGCGGCCGAGAGCTACGACCGGTACCGGCCCAGCTATCCGGAGCCGGCGGTGGAGTGGGCGGTCGGCCGCCCCGCCCCGGCCGCGGTGCTGGACCTCGGCGCCGGCACCGGCATCCTCACCCGGGTACTGCTGCGGCTCGGCTACCGGGTGACGCCGGTCGAGCCGGACCCGGGGATGCGGGCCAGGCTCGACACCGCCACCCCGGGCACGGTGGCCCGGGCCGGCTCGGCCGAACGGGTGCCGCTGCCGGACGGGTCGGTGGACGCGGTCGTCGCCGGGCAGGCGTACCACTGGTTCGACCATCCGGTGGCACACGCGGAGGGGGCCCGGCTGCTGCGCCCCGGCGGGACGTATGCGGCGATCTTCAACCACCGGGACGAGTCGGTGCCCTGGGTGGCCGAACTGACCGCGATCACCGTCGAGCTGCTCGGCGGGCGCGGCGCCCGGAACGACGGACCCGGCATCGACGGCTACGGCCCGGCCTTCGCGCCGGTCGAACGGAACGAGTTCCGGCACAGCGTCACGCTCACCCCGGAGAGCCTGGTCGGGATGATCAGCACCCGGTCGCACTACCTCACCGCCAGCCCGCAGCGGCAGCGGGAGGTGGCGGCCGCCATCCGGGAGCTGACCGCCGGCCATCCGGAGCTGGCCGGGCGGGAGAGCTTCGAGCTGCCGTACCGGACGCTGGTCTTCCGGGGCCGGCGGCGCTGAGCCGGGCCAGCTTTCCGGCGATCGGGGACGCCGAGCCGGCCGGCGGCGGCCGAGCCGCAGGGGGGTCAGCGGTTGCGGTCGTAGACCATGCGCAGCCCGATCAGCGTGATCATCGGCTCGTGGTTGGTGATCGTCCGGCACTCGCCGATCACCAGCGGCGCCAGCCCGCCGGTGGCGATCACCGCCCGCACCTCGCCCAGCTCACCGACCATCCGCTCGACGATCCGGTCCACCTGGCCGGCGAAGCCGAAGTACATCCCGGCCTGGAGGCACTCGACGGTGTTCTTGCCGATCACCGAACGGGGTACCGCCGGCTCGACCTTGCGCAACTGGGCCGCCCGGGCGGCCAGCGCGTCGAAGGAGATCTCGATGCCGGGCGCGAACGCGCCGCCGAGGAACTCCCCCCGGCCGCTGATCACGTCGAAGTTGGTGGTGGTGCCGAAGTCGACCACGATCGACGGCCCGCCGTAGAGGGTGTACGCCGCCAGGGTGTTGACCACCCGGTCGGCGCCGACCTCCTTCGGGTTGTCGATCGCCAACTGCACCCCGGTCTTCACCCCCGGCTCGACGATCACGTTCGGGATGTCGCCGTAGTAGCGGGCCAGCATCGTACGCAGCGAGCGCAGCGCGGCCGGCACGGTCGAGCAGGCGGCCACCCCGGTGATCTCCACCGCGTCCCCGGCCAGCAGGCCGCGCAGCTTCAGACCCAGCTCGTCGGCGGTGGACCGGGCATCGGTCTTGATCCGCCAGGAGTGCACCAGCTTCTCGCCCTCGAAGGTCGCCAGCACGGTGTTGGTGTTGCCGATGTCGATACAGAGCAGCATGTCGTCAGTCCGAACCCCGAGTCGTGGCGCGTCCCGCCGCTACGCGGCGCGCGAGCGGAGGTCCAGTGCGATGTCCAAGATAGGCGAGGAGTGCGTCAGCGCCCCAACCGAGAGGTAGTCGACGCCGGTGGCCGCGTACTCGGCTGCGGTGGCCAGGGTCAGCCCGCCGGTCGCCTCCAGCTCGGCGCGGTCGCCCACCGCCGCGACCACCTCGGTCAGCAGCGCCGGGGACATGTTGTCGCAGAGCAGGAAGTCGGCGCCGGCCTCCACCGCCTCCACCGCCTCGGCCACCGTGGTCACCTCGACCTGGATCGGCACTGCCGGGAACGCCTCCCGCACCCGCCGGTACGCCGCGGCGATGCCGCCGGCCGCCAGCTTGTGGTTGTCCTTGATCATCGCCACGTCGTACAGCCCGAGGCGCTTGTTGGCCCCGCCGCCGGCCCGGACCGCGTACTTCTCCAGCGGGCGCAGTCCCGGAGTGGTCTTTCGGGTGTCCAACACGGTCGCCTTGCTGCCGCCCAGCGCCGCCACCCAGGCCCGGGTGTGTGTCGCCACCCCGGACATCCGGCAGAGCAGGTTCAGCGCGGTCCGCTCGGCGGTGAGCAGCCCCCGGGTCGGCCCGGTCACCGTGGCCAGCACGTCTCCCACGGCGACCTCGGCACCGTCGGTGGCCACCGGCAGCACCCGTACGCCCGGGCCGGCCGCCAGCTCGAAGACGGCCGCCGCCACGGCCAGCCCGGCCACCACGCCGTCGGCCCGGGCCACTACGTCGGCGGTGTCGACCTGGTCGTCCGGGATGGTGGCCAGACTTGTCACGTCCAGCCGCTCCGGCCCCAGGTCCTCGTCCAGCGCCGCCCGGGCGATGCGTTCCACCTCCACCGGGTCGAGCCCGGCCGAGCGCAGCGCCCGCGTGGTCGAGTCCGTCAGCACAGTGCCTCCCAGTCCTGTTGCAGGTGACCCGCCGGACCGATCGACCCGACCAGGTGCCCGAGCCAATCGTCGCGTGATTCCGAGTAATCCTCGCGCCAATGGCAGCCCCGGGTCTCCTGCCGGGCGTACGCGGCGCCGACCAGCGCCGCGGCCACCGTGACCAGGTTGGTCGCCTCCCAGCTCGCGGTACGCGGCGCACCCCGGGTCGCGCCGAGGGTGCCCAGCTCGGCGGCGGTCGCCCGGAGCGAGTCGGCGGAGCGGAGCACCCCGGCACCCCGGGTCATCGCCCGGGCCAGCCGCTCCCGCACCGCCGGGTCGACCGTCGCACCCTCGCCGCCCCGCCACGCCCCGGTCGGAGCCGGTTCGGCCTGTGCCGGCAGGTCCCGGGCGATGTCCTGGGCGATCCGGCGGGCGAACACCAGCCCCTCCAGCAGCGAGTTGCTGGCCAGCCGGTTGGCGCCGTGCACGCCGGTGCAGGCGACCTCGCCGCAGGCGTACAGGCCGGGGATGGAGGTGCGGCCGTGCAGGTCGGTGCGTACCCCGCCGGAGGCGTAGTGCGCGGCCGGGGCGACCGGGATCGGCTGCTCGGCCGGGTCGATCCCGGCCGAGCGGCAGGAGGCGACGATGGTCGGGAAGCGCCTGGCCAGGAACTCCGCGCCGAGGTGCCGGGCGTCCAGGAAGACATGGTCGGCGCCGGTGGCCAGCAGTACCCGGTGGATCCCCTTGGCCACCACGTCCCGGGGGGCCAGCTCGGCCAGCTCGTGCTGGCCGACCATGAACCGCTTGCCGTCCGCGTCGACCAGGTGCGCGCCCTCGCCGCGCAGCGCCTCGGAGACCAGCGGCTGCTGGGCGGCCCGGGCCGGGACGCCGCCGCTGCCGGGTGCGGCCGGCGCCATCAGCGCGGTCGGGTGGAACTGGACGAACTCCAGGTCGGTCACGGCGGCACCGGCCCGCATCGCCAGCGCGACGCCGTCCCCGGTGGAGACCGCCGGGTTGGTGGTGGCGGCGAAGACCTGCCCCATCCCGCCGGTGGCCAGCACCACCGCCCGGGCCAGGATCGCACCGACCCCGTCCTCGCTGCCCTCGCCGAGCACGTGCAGGGTGATCCCGCAGGCCCGGCCGGGACCGGCCCAGCCGCCGTCCGGGGCCCGGAGCAGGTCGAGGACGAGGGCGTGCTCCACCAGCCGGATCCAGGGATCCCGGCCGACCGCAGCGTGCAGCGCCCGCTGCACCTCGGCCCCGGTCGCGTCGCCGCCGGCGTGCACGATCCGGTCCGCCCGGTGCCCGCCCTCCCGGGTCAGCATCAGCGAGCCGTCCGGGTTGCGGTCGAACTCGGCACCGGCCCGGATCAGCTCCCGCAGCCGGGTCGGCCCCTCCTCCACCAGTACCCGGACCGCCGCCGGGTCGCAGAGCCCGACCCCGGCCAGCTCGGTGTCGGAGGCGTGCGCGGCCGGGGTGTCCAGCGGATCGAGTACGGCCGCGATGCCGCCCTGCGCCCACCGGGTGGAGCCGTCGTCGATGTTGACCTTGGTCACCACGGTCACGTGCAGTCCCGCCTCGCGCAGGTGCAGTGCGGCGGTGAGCCCGGCGATGCCCGACCCGATCACGATCACGTCGGTCGTCTCCACCCAGCCGGGTGCCGGCGCGGCCAGCAGCCGGGGTACCACCGGCAGGTCGACGGTCGGAAACTGCATCACTCCAGTCAACCGCGTACCGGCGGGGTCGGGTGGCCCGGGGCCGGGAGAAGTGGCCTACGACGCTCCCCGATCCGGACGTACGGGCCGTCCGCTCCAGAGCGGGCGGACGGCCGGCCGAGACGGCGCACCCCGATCGACCGGGGTGCCCGGCCGTGACGGTGCAGGTCAGGCGGGTTGATCGACCGGGATCAGCCGGTCCGGATCGGCAGGCCGGCCGCGCCGGCGCCCTTCAGCGAGCGGGTGAACTTGCCGTCCGAGACCCACAGGTAGCACCGGACCCCCCGGTTGCCCGCCGTCCAGTCGTCCCGCCCGCCGGGCAGCGTCACGACGCCGGTACGGAACCGGATCGTGCTCTGCGACACCCCGACGAACCGGGCGGCGACGGTGTAGCAGCCGTCGTAGAAGGGCTGCCAGTCGCGGTCCGCCGTCGGGTACTTCAAGGTCGCCGGTGCCCGCCACACCCCGGTGAACTCGCTGTTGTGCCGGGCCGAGCACTCCACCGGGGGCATCCGGTCGATCGTCTCGGTCCGGGTCAGGGTGGTGGCGTAGCAGCCCAGCCGCAGCGGCCCGGCCTGGCGCAGCGCGCCCTTCAGGCTCGCCGTCCGGCCGACCGCGTCGCCGTCCTCCTCGACGTTGGACAGTTCGGTCATGTCGCAGCGGAACCACCGGGCCCCGGCCGCCCAGCCCTTCGGCGAGGGCACCGCCACCCCGAGCCAGAGCCGGCCGGTACGCCAGTCGGCGCCGAGGAAGGCGCGCGCCCGGCTGTCGCACTCGGCGTACGCGGTGGTGAACTGGGGCGAGCCCGGTGCCGGCGGCTTCTCCGCCTCGCCCGCCGCCCCGGCGAACGTGCCCACGTGCACGGTCTCCAGCCGATGGTTGGTGGTGCAGTCCACCGGCACGTACGACGATAGGTAGACCGTCTCGGAGAAGTCCGCCGAATGGCAGGTCTCGGCCGCCGGGGTGAAGACGGTCGGCTCGCCGACCGGAGCCCAGGCGTTGGTGAGGTCGCCGTCCGTGCCGCCCGGAGGCGCGCAGCCGGCGACGCCGAGCAGCACTGCCCCGGCCAGCGCCAGGGCGCTCGTCCAACGGCGCATCGCGTCCTCCCCAGGGCGACCAACGGTCCGGATGGCTGCACCCTACGTTAACCGGCGGGGTCATCCGGACGGCGAGATCATCCGTCCGGCGGGTCGCGCCGGGGAGGCCGAGGAAGACGGCTCGGCGACCGGCCGCCAGCCGGATCAGCCGGTGGCGACGAGGTCGCCCCGGACCGGGTCGCCGACCATCCCGGGTACCGCGCCCGCCGGGTCGGCGCCCAGGTCGAGGATCCGGTTCTCCGCGTCGACGTGCACGATCCGCGGCTGGTACGCCCGCGCCTCGGCATCGTCCATCTGGCCGTACGAGATCAGGATGACCAGGTCGCCGGGGTGCACCAGGTGCGCGGCGGCGCCGTTGATGCCGATCACACCGCTGCCGCGCTCACCGGCGATCACGTACGTCTCCAGCCGCGCCCCGTTCGTCACGTCCACGATCGCGACCTGCTCGCCGGGAAGCAGGTCGGCGGCGTCCAGCAGATCGGCGTCGACGGTCACCGAACCGACGTAGTGCAGGTCCGCCTGGGTCACCGTGGCCCGGTGGATCTTCGACTTGAGCATGGTGCGGAACATCGATCATGTCCTCCGTGGTGCGGGGTTTCGCGGGCGGTCGACGGGCGGTCGACGGTTCAGCCGCCCGGTGCGGAAACCGGAGCCAGGTCGACCGGCATGTTGTCGATCAGTCGGGTGGAGCCGACCCAGGCGGCCACCAGCATCCGGGCCGGCCCGGTGGCCGGTGCCGGGCCCAGGTCGGGGGCGGTCAGCACCAGGTAGTCCAGCTTGGCGCCGGTCGTACCCTCGCCGAAGGCGCGGTAGGCGGCGGCGAGCGCACCGTCGGCACCCCGGCCGGCCCCGGCGGCGTCGCTGCCGGCCCGCAGTGCCGCCGAGAGCCGCAGCGCCGAGATCCGCTCCTCGGCGGAGAGGTAGCGGTTGCGGCTGGAGAGCGCCAGCCCGTCCGGCTCGCGTACGGTCGGCACGCCGACGATCTCCACGTCCAGCTCCAGGTCGCGGACCATCCGGCGGACCAGGGTGAGCTGCTGGTAGTCCTTCTCCCCGAAGAACGCGACGTCCGGCCGGAGCAGGTTGAGCAGCTTCGCCACCACGGTCAGTACCCCGGTGAAGAAGCCGGGGCGGCTGGCGCCCTCCAGCTCTTCGCCGAGGCTGCCCGGGTCGACCCTGACCATCGGCTCGCCGTCCGGATACAACTCCTCCCGGGACGGGGCGAAGACGTACCGGACCCCGGCCGCCCGGCAGAGCGCCACATCGGCGTCGAAGGTCCGGGGGTACCGGTCGAAGTCCTCGTTCGGGCCGAACTGGAGCGGGTTCACGAAGATCGTCGCCAGTACGGTGTCCGCTCGCTCCCGGGCCGCCCGCAGCAGCGCCTCGTGCCCGGAGTGCAGGGCGCCCATGGTCATCACCACCGCCAGCTTTCCGGGCAGCGGCCCCAGGGTGGCCGCCAGCTCCGCCCGAGTACGCAACACCGTGGTCATCTCGGCCCACTCCCCCCGGTCACGGCGGTCACCTTCCGGTCCCGGTCGGCCAGCACCCCGAGCAGGAACTCGGCGTCGGCCGGACGGAGCCGACCGGCCGCGATCGCCCGATCGGCGGTGCGGCGGGCCAGCGCGAGGTAGCCGGGCACCGACTCCGGGGCGGTGGCGGTCAACCGGTCCAGGTGCCGGGCGATCGTACCGGCGTCGCCCCGGGACACCGGCCCGGTCAGCGCCGCGTCGGCGAGCCGCAGCGAGTTGTCCAGGGCGGCCCGGAGCAGCGGACCGAGCACCTTCTCCGGCTGGGCCACCCCGGCGGCGCGGAGCAGGTCCGCCGCCTCGTTGACCAGCGTGACGAGATGGTTCGCGCCGTGCGCGAGAGCGGCGTGGTAGAGCGGGCGGTCCGGTTCGGCCACCCACTCGGGTACCCCGCCGAGGTCGGCGACGAGCCGGACGGCGAACGGACGCAGCGACTCCGGGACGGTCACCCCGTACGAGATGCCGGCCAGCCGGTGCAGGTCCTCGGCGGTACCGGTGAAGGTCATCGCCGGGTGCAGGGCCAGCGGGTACGCCCCGACCGCGACGGCCGGGGCGAGCACGTCGAGCCCGTGCGCGCCGGAGGTGTGCGCCACCACCTGACCCGGCAGGAGCGCACCGGTCGACGCCAGCCCGGCGACCACCGGGGCCAGCGCGTCGTCCGGTACGGCGACCAGCAGCAGGTCGGCGGCGGCCCGGGCCACCTCGTCGGCGGGGCGTACGGCGGTCCCCGGCAGCAGCCGGTCGATCCGGTCCCGGGCGGCGGTCGAGACCCCGGCGGCGGCGACCACCCGGTGCCCGGCGCGGCCCAGCGCGGCACCGAGCACGGCACCGACCCGACCGGCACCGATCAGGCCGACGGTGAGCTGGCGGGGGAACGAAGGATGCGGCTGGCCCTGGCCGGCGCGGTCACGGCTCGGGGCGGCGGCCGTCGGCCGGGCCGACCCGCCGGAGGCGGCGGTACGCGGGCGCGCGGAAGCGCTCATAGCGGTGATCCAGTCCTCGATAAGTGGTACCGGTCGATCGCAAGTATGCGCCGTCCGGCCAGCTCGGGACCAAGGGGTTGTGAAAACCTTCACCGCTCGCCGGGTCCCGCTCCGTCGGGCGGCGACGCCCTCCACCAGGGGCGCCACCGCCACTCGACGGGTGGATCAGGATCAATGCCGGCGGTGGCCTTCGGTGGCGGGTCGGCGCCGCATAACCTGGGCCGGTGCCGATCGGATGGCGAGCCGCGATGACCACCGCGCTCTACGGTGACCACGGGTTCTTCGTCAGCGGCGCCGGGCCGGCCGCGCACTTCCGGACCAGCGCGCATGCCGTACCGGTGCTCGGCGGCGCCCTGCTGCGGCTGCTGGACCGGCTCGACGCCGCGCTGGGCCGGCCGGACCCGCTGCACGTGGTCGACGTCGGCGCCGGCCGGGGTGAACTGCTCGGCACGCTGGCCCGGCTCGCCCCGCCGGAACTCGCCGCCCGGCTCCGGCTGACCGCGGTCGAGCTGGCCGCTCGCCCGGACTCGGTGCCGGAGACGATCGGTTGGCGCTCGGACCTGCCGGAGCGGGTCGTCGGGCTGCTGCTCGCGACCGAGTGGCTGGACAACGTACCGCTGGACGTCGCGGAACCCGGCCCGGCCGGCTGGCGACGGGTTCTCGTCGACCCCGGCACCGGTGCGGAGTCGCGCGGCGGCCCGCTCGACGCGGCCGAGACCGAGTGGCTGGCCCGCTGGTGGCCGACCCCGCCAGACGGGCCGTTGCCGGGCCGGGTCGAGCTGGAACTGCCGTTGCCGGGCCGGGTCGAGATCGGGCTGCCCCGGGACGTCGCCTGGGCCGAGGCGGTCGGCAGCCTGCACCGGGGGCTGGCCCTCGCCATCGACTACGGACACCTGCGGGACACCCGCCCGCCGCACGGCACGCTCACCGGGTTCCGGAGCGGCCGGCAGGTGGATCCGGTACCGGACGGGAGCTGTGACCTGACCGCGCACGTCGCGATGGACGCGGTGGCGGCAGCCGGTACGGCACGGGCCGGCCGGCCGTACACCCTGGTCGAGCAGCACACGGCACTGCGCGCGCTCGGGGCCGACGGGCGGCGACCCGCGCTGGCGCTGGCCTCGGCGGACCCGGCCGGCTACGTCCGGGCGCTCGCCCGCGCCTCCACAGCGGCCGAACTGACCGATCCGGGCGGCCTCGGTGGCCACTGGTGGCTGCTCCAACCGGTCGACGTCGATCCGGGCCCGTCCAGGTGGCTCTACCCAGAACCCGCTGGACCGGCACCCGGACGAGCCGCGAAATGACCCCGTGGTCGCCGGCCCGTCGTACCGGACGGCCAGCCGGTCACGGGACCGCGGTCGACTCGGCCGGCGATGCGGCCGGGCGGATCGTGGCACGATGGCGGGCATGACTGCCGACACCGGCGCGCTGCGGGAGCTGACCGTTGGCACCGGGGCGGGCCTCGACACCGCCGACATGGTGCTGAACATCGGGCCACAGCATCCGTCGACCCACGGCGTACTCCGGCTCAAACTGGTGCTCGACGGCGAGCGGGTGATCTCCTGCGAGCCGATCGTCGGCTACATGCACCGGGGTGCGGAGAAACTCTTCGAGGTACGCGACTACCGGCAGATCATCGTGCTCGCCAACCGGCACGACTGGCTGTCGGCGTTCTCCAACGAACTCGGCGTGGTGCTCGCTGTCGAGCGGATGATGGGGATCGAGGTGCCGGAGCGGGCCGTCTGGCTGCGTACCGCCCTGGCCGAGCTGAACCGGGTGCTCAACCACCTGATGTTCCTCGGCTCCTATCCGCTGGAGATCGGCGCCATCACCCCGATGTTCTACGCGTTCCGGGAACGCGAGACCCTCCAGGCGGTGCTGGAGGAGGTCTCCGGCGGCCGGATGCACTACATGTTCAACCGGGTCGGCGGGCTCAAGGAGGAGGTGCCGGCCGGCTGGACCCGGCGGGCCCGGGCGGCGATCGGCGAGGTGCGCCGCCGCCTGCCGGACCTGGACAACCTGATCCGGCGCAACGACATCTTCCTGGCCCGTACCGTCGGGGTCGGGGTGCTCTCCGCCGCCGATGCGGCCGCGTACGGCGCCTCCGGCCCGGTCGCCCGGGCCTCCGGGCTCGACCTCGACCTGCGCCGCGACGAGCCCTACCTGGCGTACGGGTCGCTGGAGGTGCCGGTGGTCACCCGGAGCGCCGGTGACTGCCACTCCCGGTTCGAGGTCCTGCTCGACCAGGCGTACGTCTCACTCGACCTCGCGGAACGCTGCCTGGACCAGGTCGACCGGATCAGCGGTCCGGTGAACGTGCGGCTGCCCAAGGTGGTGAAGGCGCCGGAGGGGCACACCTACGCCTGGACCGAGAACCCGCTCGGGATCAACGGCTACTACCTGGTGTCCCGGGGCGACAAGACCCCGTGGCGGATGAAGCTGCGCACCGCCTCGTACGCCAACGTGCAGGCCCTGGCCACGCTGCTCCCCGGCTGCCTGGTGCCGGACCTGATCGCGATCCTGGGCTCGATGTTCTTCGTCGTCGGGGACATCGACAAATAGCGCCGCCGGGTGCCTGCCGACGAGTAGCCGCCGACGACCGACCACGGACGGGTGGCGGGGACGGGTGGCGGGGACGGGTAGGCCCGGACCGGTCGCGCCGGGATGGTGGTCAGCGCCAGTCGCCGTCGGCGGGGTAGCCGCCGTACTCCGACCGCCGGGTGCCGCCGGCTCGGGGCGACTCGTCGAGCGGCGGGTAGCCGTACTCCTCGTCCTCCCGGTGCCGCCGCCCTCGTCGGGCCGGCTCCGGCTCGGGCTCCTGTCGGGGCGGACCCCAGACAGCGGCCGGGTCCACACCTCCGGCGGGCAGCGCCGGAGCACCGCCGGACGGCTCCCAGCCCCGGCCGTCGCCCAGGTCGCCGGCACCGCCGCGGCGGGCACCGTCGCCGCCGGACCAACCGCCGGAGCCGTGCTGACCGCCGGACCGCCGGTCGTCGCTGCGGGGCTCCGACCACTGGCGACCGGCCCGCCGGCTCTCGTCCGGCCTCGGCTCCTCCCGGCGCATCTCCGCCCAGCGGTCCTCGACCCGGAGCTCCGTACCCGACTCGTCGGTCCGCATCGACGCCCGCCGCTCGCCCATCCGGACCTCCCGGCCCCGGTCGTCGCTGCGTACCGAGGCCCAGCGGTCACCGGCCCGCAGTTCCGCCCAGTACGAGTCGTCGGCCGGGTCGCCGGTCTCCGGCTCCGGCTCCGGCTCGGCCGGGCGGCCGCGCCAGCCGCCGCCGGGTCGCGCGTCCCGCCCCTCGTCGGCGGGCTCGGCGGACCGCCGACCCCGCGCCGCCTGCGGGTCGGCCAGGTCCTCGTCGCGCCCGTCCCGCTCGCGGCCGCCGCCACCGTAGCCGCCACCGCCGTACGTACCGCCGCCGTACGTACCGCCGCCGTGACCCCCGCCCTGGTCGCCGGCTCCGTAGCTGCCGCGCTCACCACCGCCGTAGCCGGCACGGTCGTCGCCGCGGCCGTAACCAGCACGGTCGTCGCCGTGGCCGTAACCAGCCAGGTCGTCGCCGCCGTGACCGGCCCCGCCGTCACCGCCGGGGCCATGGCGCTCCCCGCCGTAGCCGCGTGCGCCACGCTCGTCACCGCCGCCGTAGCCGCCACCGGACCGGCGCTCGTCAGGGCTCCGGCCCGGACCGCCGGCCCGCTCCTCGGCACCGCCGTACGTACCCCCGCCGTACGTACCCCCGCCGTACGTACCGCCGCCGTATGTACCGCCGCCGCCGTAGCCGCCGGCCTGGCCACCGCCGCCGTAGACCCCGTTTCCGTAGCCGCCCGAATGGGCGCCGCCGTAGACGCCGCCGCCATACGTCCCGGCGCCGTAACCGGCCCCGTGCTCGTCGTCCTCGTGACCGCCGACGATGGTCTGCCGGGTGGTCACCTGCACGGTCTCCGTGTGCCGGACGATGCCCCGGCCGAGCGGCGGCCCGGACACGCCTCCGGGACTGCCCGGCATTCCCGCTGGGCCGCCCCGATGCGGCCGGGCGCCCTGTGCCCACGAGTGGCCGTACTGCCCGGGCTCACCCGCTGTGCCGTCGTCCCGGCCGTACCGTCCCCGGCCCGGCCCGGCCCGGCCGCCGTCGGAATGGCCGCTCGCCCGGTAGCTGCCGCCCTGGTGGGCACCGCCGGGCCGGCCGGGGAATTCGCCGGTGTCGCCCTGGTCCGCAGCGTGCGACGGAGCCGCAGCGTGCGACGGAGCCGCAGCGTGCGACGGAGCCGCAGCGTGTGATGGAGCCGCGGCGTGCGACGGAGCCGCGCCCCCAACCGCCCGGCCTGGCCCGTCCGGGCGGGAGCCGAAGCCGTCCCGAACCGGTCCGCCCGGCGCCCAGCCCGCCGGGGCCGGCTCGTCCGGCATCCGCGCGGCCCGGCCCGGATCCGTGGGTGGTGCCCAGCCGCTCTGGCCCGGCTCGGCCGACGTCCGTCCGGCGGGCACGCCGGCGGCACCGGCCGCACCGCCGACCATCGCCGCGGCACCGACCGGACCAGTCGCGGCGGCCGTCGCGGCGGGAGCGGAGGTGGCCGGCGCCGCCCCGCCGGCCCGGACGGCGTCGAGCTGGCCACGCAGCGCCTCGACGTCGCCCCGTACGACCTCCAGCTTCTCGCCGAACGCCTTGTGAGTGGCCCGGGCGGCAGTGGCGATGTCGTTGCGCAGCTCGCCCCGAAGGTCGTCGAGTTCCTCGATGAGGGTCTCCTCCAGGTCCAGCCGGACACCCTCCGAGTCGCCACGCAACGTGATCGACAGTCCGATGAGTACGACCGCCAGCACGGCGAGCACCGCCGCGATCCGCAGCGGCCCGTTGCCCTGTCCGACCAGGAGTAACAGGGCGGCCAGCGGAGCCAGCCCCACCCCGACCCAGAAGAGGACGGTCAGCAGCGGCCTACGGCGGGTTCCCTCGGGGGCCTCGCGGGCTGACATGGCAGTCGAGCCTACCCACACTTACCGGGGACCGAAATGGCGGCGGCCGGCAAAGCGGGGGCCGGCCGACGCCACGTACGGTGACATCGACCGGCCCTCGGTCAGCTCCGCTCCTCGCCCGGGAGGTTCACCCCCGCGCCGACGGTCAGCTCGTGGCCAGCGCGCCGTCCGACGAGAAGACCAGCCCGACGCTGATCGTGCCGGTGGTCAGCGCCGACTTGGTCTGCGGGCCACCGGCGTCGAGCGAGTCGAACCGGCCCGCGTTGAAGTTGTAGACCTGCACCAGCCCGGCCTGGCACTTCGGCCGCTGGGGGCACTCCGGCGGTCCACCGAGTACGGTCGCCGAGCCGGAGCACTTCGCCGCCAGCTCGCTGAGCGTCCGCACGCCGTACTTGTCGGCGAACTCCCGGGTGACCGCGAACGCGTTCTGGTCCTGGGCGGCCGACGGCTTGCCGAAGGTGATGCCGACCTTCTCACCGGCCGCCTTCAGCCCGGTCACCGTCTGGTTGAGATCCGGCGAGGAGATCGGCGGCGGGGTGGCCCCGCCCTTCGCGTTCACCTTGTTGTTCAGGAAGTCCGCCATCGTCGCGGCGTACTCCGGGACGACCTGGATGTCGCCCTTCTCCAGCGCCGGCTCGTAGAGCTCGCGGTTGCCGATCTGCTGGACCTTGACCTGGTAGCCGGCGGCCGTGAGGGCGATCCGGTACAGCTCGCCCAGGGTCTGGTTCTCGCTGAAGTTGGCCGCGCCGACCGTGATGTTGCCGGTGCCGCCGGTCGGGATGCCCGCGGTGAGGTTGTTGGCCGAGGCGAACTCCTCGGCGGCCACCTTCGGGGTCTTGCGCTCGACGTCGACCGCCTTGTTCAGGGCGATCAGCTTGCTGGTGTCGAGGCTGTCCGAGACCTTGTCCAGGGCCGCGACCAACTGCGGCTGGGCCGCCTTGCTGTTGATTGCCGGGATGATGTTGTCGGTGTTCTGGAGCTTCTTGTCGTCGTCGAGCACGACCAGGCTCGACCCCGCCACCGGTGCGCAACCGGCGCCCTGCGCCCCGGTGGCCGGGGCCTGGGTGCCGGAGGAACCGGCCCCACCGCAGCCGGCGAGAAAGCCGGCCGCGACGACGGCACCGGCGGCGCCGACTGCCAGACGTGAACGTGTACGCATGAAAACGCCCGCCTCCTGTGTCCCGGCGCGGCCCGGGTGGGCCGGCCGCGTGTCCGACGGGCGACGTGTCAGGACGGTCGCCCGCGACCTCTCACGAAACATCCTCTCGTCAGGTACGACAATCCGCGGCGCGCTTCGTCACCGGATCGTCACGCAAAGGGGCACGATTCGCACAGAGGTGACCACTCTATGTGATAGTCACGCGTGCTGGGCGGGCCGAGCGGGTCCCGCCGGGGCTGCGGAAGGTGATCAGACCCACACCGGCCGAGCGGTCAGGAGCCGGTGATCGCCGCCGCCGCCCGCTGGTCGGCCCGCCGGATGATCCGGCGTCGGGCGCGGCGCAGTGGCCGGGGCGTGACCAGCCGTTCCACCAGCGCGAAGACCAGCTCGACCAGCAGCGCGAGCAGGGCGACGAGCAGCCCGCCGGCCAGGATCTGACCCCCGCCGACCGAGATGCCCAGCCCGAACCCGGCGCTGATGATCTGGCCCAGCCCGCCCCCGTTGACGAACGAGGCGAGCGCGGCGGTCGCCACCACCTGCACCGCGGCGGTCCGGAACCCGGCCGCGAGGTAGGGCACCGCGAGCGGCAACTCCACCCGGCGCAGCAACTGCCCGCCGGAGAGCCCCATCCCGCGCGCGGCATCCCGCACCTCCGGATCGACCTGCCGGATCCCGGTGTACGCGTTCGCCAGCAGCGGTGGCACCGCGAAGACCGCCAACGCGATGATCACCGGCCGCTTACCGAAGCCGAGGGTCAGCGGCAGGATGGTCAGCAGCGCGATGGTCGGGATGGCCAGCGTGACGTTGGAGACCAGCACCACGATGCCGCCGCCCCGCCCGGTGTGGCCCAGCCAGAGCCCGAGCGGCCAGGCGACCAGGCAGCCGAGCGCGACGGCGGCGGCGGAGATGCCCAGGTGCTCGACCAGCCGGTCGAGCACACCACCGGGGTTGGTCCAGTTCAGCGGGTCGTTGAGCCAGACGACGGCCTGCTCGATCGGGTTCATCCCTGCCCACCTCCGGTCCGCGACCGCGGGGCTCGCAACACCGGCTCACTCCGCGCGCTCACCCCTGCCCACCTCCGGTCCGCGACCGCGGGGCTCGCAACACCGGCTCACTCCGCGCGCTCACCCCTGCCCACCTCCGGTTCGCGACTGCGGGGCTCGCAACACCGGCTCACTCCTCGCGCTCACCCAGCGGCTCCCCGACGCCGTACCCACGGGGTGAGCAGCCGACCGAGGCCGGCGAGGACCAGGTCCAGCACCAGGGCCAGGAGTACGCAGAGCAGCGTCCCGGTCATGATCTCGGCCTTGAAGAAGTTGTTCCGGAACCCGCCGAGGATGAGCTGCCCGAGCCCGCCGTGCCCGACCAGTACCCCGACGGTGACCAGGGCCACCGTGGAGACGGTCGCCAGGCGCAGGCCGGTGAAGATGCCCGGCAACGCCAGCGGAAGATCGATCCGGAGCAGTCGGGCAAACCGGCCGTACCCCATGCCCTGGGCCGCGTCCCGGACCTCCGCCGGCACCTGGTTGAGGCCGGCGAGCGCGTTCCGGATGATCAGCAGCAGGGCGTAGAGGACCAGCCCGAGCAGCACCGTCGCCGTCCCCGTCCCGAGGTACGGTGCGACGAAGGCGAAGAGCGCCAGCGACGGGATCGTGTACAGCACACCGGAGAGTGCGAGAATCGGCCCGGTGAGCGGCCGGAACCAGTACGCCAGCACGGCGAGCGGGATCGCCACCAGGGCGGCGATCAGCACGGCCTGGGCGGTGAGGGAGGCGTGCTCCCGCAGTGCGGCGAGGATGGTCTCCGAATTGCCCTGCACATAGTCCCAGGAGAACCACGGATTACCCGGGTCAGCCCGGTCGATCACCCGGAAGGACATACGTGGACGTTACCCCGGAGGCCGGCTCCGCCGGGCACGCCGGCACCACGGGTGCCGCCGCGATAACCCTCGACCAGGTACGCAAGCAGTATCCCGACGGCACGGTGGCGGTCGGCGAGCTGAGTCTGGAGGTCAAGGCCGGCGAGCTGGTCGTACTGATCGGGCCGTCCGGCTGCGGCAAGTCGACCGTGCTCCGCATGATCAACCGGCTGATCGAGCCGACCTCTGGGCGGATCCTGCTCGGCGACGAGGACGTCACCCGGGCCGATCCGGTGCGGCTGCGGCGGCGGATCGGCTACGTGATCCAGAACGTCGGGCTCTTCCCGCACCAGACCATCACCACGAATGTCGGCACCGTGCCGAGACTGCTCGGCTGGCCGAAGGCCCGGATCGCGCAACGCGCCACGGAGCTGCTGGACCTGGTCGGTCTCGACCCGGCCACCTTCGGCCCGCGCTATCCGCACGAGCTCTCCGGTGGCCAGCGGCAGCGGGTCGGGGTGGCCCGGGCCCTGGCCGCCGATCCGGTGGTGCTGCTGATGGACGAGCCGTTCTCCGCCGTCGACCCGATCGCGCGGGCCCGGCTCCAGGAGGAGTTCCTGCGGCTCCAGGCGGAGGTACGCAAGACGATCGTGCTGGTCACCCACGACCTGGACGAGGCGGTCCGGCTCGGTGACCGGATCGTGGTGCTCTCCCAGGGCGGCAGGCTGGAGCAGTACGCCAACCCGGCGACCCTGCTCGGCGAGCCGGCCTCGGCGTTCGTCCGGGAGTTCGTCGGGACCGACCGGGCGATCCGGCGGCTCGCGGTCACCCCGGTCACCCGGGACCTGCTCCGTCCGCTGCCGGCCGACCCGGCCACCATCGGCGGGCTGCCGGCCGTGCCGCTCGGGTCGTCGCTCTACGACGCGCTGGCGGTGCTGCTGCGGACCAACTCGGACGACGCCCGGGTGACCGGCGAGGGTGGCGAGCCGGTCGGAACGGTAAGCCGGCACCAGATCCTCAGCATCGACTACCCGGCCGACCCGGTCGGCGGATAGCCGCTCTCCGGCGCCCCGCCCGGGCGGGCCGGCCCCGTCCATCTCCGGACGCGGCGGGCAGGCCGACGTCGCCCGTCCAGGACATCCCCCGGTCGACCGGCGCGAACACCACCGGCACCGCCGGCACCCGGCGCCCCGAGTGATCCGGTCGCGGGAGGGAGGCGAACGGTCACTCCGGGCGCCGTCGGGCGGGCGTCCGCCCGCCCAGGGGGCCGAGGTCGTGCCCGGGCACGGCGCGAACTCAGTGCCGGCCCCGCCAGCCGCCGAGGGTGGCCAGGCCGATGATCCAGCCGACGAAGAAGCCGTACGCGGCACCGCTGCCGGCAGCCTGGAAGGCGCCCAGCAGTGACGGGTTGCTGCCGATCAGCGTGGCGAACAGCGCCGCGAACGCACCGGCGAAGACGTACGCCGACCAGCCCGCGAGGAATTGGCTGAGGGTGCCCCGGGCCCGGGCCAGTTGCGAGCCGGGCAGCAGGTAGAGGAAGACCCAGGTGAGCACCACCACCAGGATGGCCTTGAGGTCGGCGGCGATGACGTTCTGGATCGTGTCGTCCGAGTCGAACCGCCAGGCCGGCCAGGCGAGCAGCCGGAGGAACCAGCCACCCGCCGTGTCGGGGTCGGTCTCGTCCCGGGCCCAGTCGGCGTACCAGGGGCCGCCGAAGACCAGGACCAGTACGAGTGCGGCGAGCGTGCCCGCACCCGTGGCCGTCTTGTACCTATCGGTGAGAGCCATGCACGGGGTAATTCCCAGCGGAATCTGATCGCGAAACCCGGTGCCGGATTTCCCGGAATGCGCTTGACTGCAACCGATGCACGCTATTGGCGTACCGATAGCGGGATTTACCGGACTCGTTCCCGCCGGCGGATCCACCCGGCCGGCGTCCCGGTCAGTGCTTCTGTAGATAGTCGATGAACGCGGCGCGGAGCAGCGGCGCGGTCTCCTCGTAGCCGTGGCCGGTGAACTCCCGCCAGAGCGCGACCGCCTCGTCCACGGTCGGTCCGGCCGCGTTCGGCGAGCCGTCCAGCGCCGCCGCCTCGTCCGCGTTCGGCAGGTGCCGGATCACCGACCAGAAGAAGCCGATGTCCCGCCGTTCCCGGGCCAGCGCGAAGGCCCGCTCGCGCAACTCCTCCGTGGACAGCGCATCCAGCTCGGCAAAGGTCGGCGTGGTACGAGACTCGGGACCCGATTCCGTCATAACGCCGAGCCTATCCGCCCGAACCGCCGCAAGCCGCACCCCCGCCCCCGACGGATCACCGGGCTGCGGGCGTCCCAGCGTCGGTCGGACCACGGCTCCCGACCGGCAGCCACCCGGGTCACCGGTCCGGCGCGTCCCAGCGGTCGCCGCCCCAGCGGTCGGTCGGCTGGCCGGGCAGCGAGGAGGTCCACGGCTCCGGCGGCTGGGGCTGGGTGGTGTCCCAGCTCGCCCTCGACGTCGGCGGCTCCTCCACCCAGTCCCGGTCCCGCTCGGCGTACGACCGGGGGCGGCCGTTCGCCTCGATCAGCCGGGTCACCACCAGACCGGCGGCCACCAGCACGGCGGCGAGGGCGGTCGGCGCGATGTCCAGGTCACGCTCGTCGGCGTACCGGATGAACAGGGCCAGCGCGACGGTCGCGAGCAGCCCGCCGGCGATCCCGCCCCGCCGTCCGAAGGCGCTGGCGCCGCCGAGCAGCGCGGCACCCATGGCCAGACCGGTCCACTCGATGCCGGTGGTCGGCGCCACCGGCCCGGTGCCGCCGGACGCGAGCAGCATCCCGGCGGCGACCGCGAAGACCGTCGACAGCACCAGGCCGAGCGTGACGATGACTCCGGCGGCCCCGCCCCGGCGCAGCGCCGGGTCACCCACCGGCCGGAACCGGCCGACGGCCCGGCGTACCGTCTTGACGGTGCCGAAGAGGCCGGCCAGCACGGCGACGGCGGCGAAGCCGGCGAAGAGGTAGACCGCGTGCTGGGTCGGGTCGTACTCGCCCTGCACGTCGACCGGTGCGCTCCGCTGCTCGATGAAGACGATCACCGCGAGTCCGGCGGCGAGGCTGGCCGCCCAGCCCGGCACGTGGAAGCCCACCACCAGTACCGCGATCACCAGCCCGACGGCCACCCCGGCGGCCAGCGCCGGCAGCATCGCCTGGACGACACCCCGGTCGGAGTTCTCCGCGAAGTGCAGCGCGGCGGCGACCGCGACCGGACCCAGCGCGAGATTGGGGGCGGCGATTCGCAGGGTCAGCCCGGCGCCGAGGGTGAGCAGCCCGATCGCGGTACCGAAGACCAGCAGGCTCTCCCGCTGCGCGCCACGGAGCAGGTCGGGATAGTCCCGGTTGCACAGGAAGAGCAGCACCGCCACCACGACCAGCAGCACCAGCTCCCAGAGCAGGTGCACGGCGATCCGGTCCCGGCCGGGCTCGCCGTGCGTGGGATCGTCGAAGACGTTCTCCAGCGCGGCCGGCGAGACGTTCCGCCGCCTGGTCGGCTCGACCGGCTCCGGGTCGGCCGCGACGGCCGGCTCACCACCCATGAACCGTCCGGTGAGGTGGCTCGACGACGTACGGGTGTCGGCGTCGTACCCGGGGTCACCGCCGTACCGGGGATCCTCCCGCTCACTGGTACCCACCGGATCCGTTCCGGGGTCCCGTCGCCGATAGATCGAATCGTCGTACGCCATTGCGCGCGCCTCCTGTTTCGTCCCGCCGAACAGGCTCCGACCCGGGGCGGCATCCGGGACCGGAGCGGTCGGACTGGGCCCGATCCAGTGAAGCGAGCGGATCTGGCCCGGTCGGAGGCACCGTACCCGCGTGCACGCCCGGCCGTCACCCCCGGTGCGCGTCGATTCGGCGCGCGACCTGCTCAGCGCTCGTCGCGCCGACCCACGTCGTCACGCTGTGAATCTTGATCATCACGATCGGGTACCCGGCAGGAGCGCTCCAACCAGAGCGCCGCGCCGACCAGGGCGAGCGAGGCGCCGAGTCCCGCACTGGCCGCCGGTACGTCGTTGGCGGCCGCCCGGGTCCGCTCGATCAGCAGCCAGACGTCCAGCCCGGCGTAGAAGCCGGCGAAGATCGACCCGGCCAACGCCGACGCCTTGGCCAGTACGACGAACCGGGCCACCGCCAGCGGGTCGACCGGATCCCGGCCGGGCTTGCGCTCGATCCGGGCCTTGGTGTTCGCGGCGGCGTACCCCTCCAGGGCGGCGAGCGCGAGCAGGGTGACGATGGGCAGCCAGGGCAGCGGCGGAATGTGGCTGTAGAAGCTGCTGACCAGCAACCAGGCCAGGGCCGCCGAGGCGAGTCCGGCCACCACCAGGGAGGCGGGTCTGGTCGGACCCATCCGCCCGCGCTCGGGGGCCGGGCCGCGCGTCGGGGGTCTGCGCTCGGTCACAACTCTTCCTCACTCCGCTCGTCGGCACCGGATCGCGCAGGCCGGCGGACCCGTCCGGTCCGCACCGCGGTCACCGTCAATCCGACTCTATCCGCAGATCCGGGCGGGGGCGCACGTCCAGCACGTCGGTGGCGACCGGCTCGGTCGACATCAGGTCGGTCAGCCAGCCGTGGCCGGGCAGCCGCCCGTACGGCTGGATGTCGATCCACGGCCGGAGCACGAACGCCCGCAGGTGGGCCCGGGGGTGCGGCAGGGTCAGCTCCGGGTCGTCGCTGCACACCGGCTCGCCGTCGGCCGACCAGACCGCGATCACGTCCACGTCGAGGCTGCGTGGCCCGAACCGGCGCTCCGGGTCGCGGACCCGGCCGGCCGCCGTCTCGGCGGCCCGGGCCCGGTCCAGCCAGTCGCGCGGGCCGGCCGCGTCGTCCGCGACCAGCAGGACGGCGTTCAGGTACGCCGGCTGGTCCTCCTCGCCCCACGGCGGCGTCTCGTAGACCCCGGAGGCCACCAGGAGGACGTCCCGCAGCCCGGTCACCGCCGCGCGCAGGTGTCCGAGCCGGTCGCCGAGGTTGCTGCCGAGCGAGAGCACGGCCCGGGTCATGTCACCTCCGCCGGGTCACGGTCACCGCCACGTCGGCGAAGTCGTGCGGGATCGGCGCCTGCGGCTTGTGCACGGTGACCGAGGCGACCAGTACCCGTGGATCGGCGAGACAGGCGGCGGCGAGCCGCTCGGCCAGCGTCTCGATCAGGTTGACCGGCTCGCCGGTCACGATCGCGACCAGCCGCTCGGCGAGCTCGCCGTAGTGCACGGTGTCGGCCACGTCGTCGGAGCGGCCCGCCATCGTGAGGTCGAGTTCCAGCACCACGTCGACGACGAAGTCCTGGCCCTGGGCGCGCTCGAAGTCGTAGACGCCGTGCCGGCCACGCGCCCGCAGCCCGGTCAGCACGATCCGGTCGGTGCCCGGACCGGATGGCCCGGCGGGCCGACCGCCTTCGCCGGCTGGCCCGGTCATCCGGCCACCTCCCCGGTCACCAGCCGGGGCCGGCCACTGGCGGCCCAGACCGCGAGCGCGTCCACGGTCTCCCGTACGTCGTGCACCCGTACCCCCCAGGCGCCGGCCGCGACCGCCAGCACGCTGGTGGCGACCGTGGCGGCGGTACGCCCGCCGGTCGGCCGTGGCGTGCCGTCCGGGCCGGCCAGCAGCATACCCAGGTACGACTTGCGACTGGCCCCGAAGAGCAGCGGATAGCCGAGCGCCAGCAGCTCCGGCAGCCGGGCGGTGAGCTGCCAGTTGTCGGCCGGCCGCTTGGCGAAGCCGAGGCCCGGGTCGATCACGATGCGGTCGGCGGCGACCCCGGCGGCGAGGGCGTCCTCGATTCGCTGCGCCAGCTCGGCCCGTACGTCGGTGACCACGTCGGTGTAGCGGGCGAGTTCCTGCATCCGCTTGGCGTGCGCGCGCCAGTGCATCAGGATCCACGGGCAGCCCGCCTCGGCGACCACCTTGGCCATGTCCGGATCGGCGAGTCCACCGGAGACGTCGTTGACCACGGTCGCGCCGGCGGCCAGCGCGGCGGCGGCGACACCGGCCCGGTAGGTGTCGACACTCATCGGCACTCCCCGGGCGGCGAGTTCCCGGATGACCGGCAGCACCCGGGCGGCCTCGGTCTCCGCGTCGACCCGGTCCGCGCCCGGCCGGGTGGACTCGCCGCCCACGTCGACGAGCTGGGCGCCCTCGGCGTGCATCTGCACCCCGTGCCGTACCGCGGCGTCGAGGTCGGCGTAGCGGCCGCCGTCGGAGAAGGAGTCGGGCGTGACGTTGAGGACGCCCATCACCACCGGCCGGGAAGAGCGGAGCAGCCCGCCGTCGCCCGGCGACCCACCACCGGTCGCGGCGGCCCCCTGGACTGACTCGGTCACGGCTCGACGCTACCCACCTGCCCGGTCGCCACCCAGGTCGCCCCCGGATCGCGCTACCCGGTGAAGGTGCCCCCTCGGCCCGGCGGGCAGGCCACCCCTCCCCGGCAGCAGCCCGATCTTGCTCGGATCCGGGGGACGGGCGGGCACGTGAAAACTGCCCGGTCGGGACGGATCGGTGGCACTCGGCGCCGCTTGTTCCAAACAGGCACGCGCCGTACGCTCGCATCAGCCAGATGCCAGAACTTAAGAGATGGGCCGAATTAGGACAAAGATGCCCACAAACCATCACCCTTCGCGGTGATTGCGAGACGCAGGGTCGATCAACACCCCACGACCGACCCGGTTGACCGGGCTTGACAGCAGTGCGGAGGCGAGGCGTCGCCGCACCCGGGGAGGATTCCGATGTTCGCCATGGAGCTGGTGGAGACGGCATGGCCGGCTGCCACGCACGCGCTCCACACCCTCGCGCTCGTGACGGCGGCCGAGCCCGAGGGCAATATCGACACCGATGGGATCGTCGGCTTCTTCGCCACCAACATCGCGCCCATCCTGCTCGCCGTACTCGGCGTGATCTTCATCGGCCGGGCCAGCAAGGGCGAGGTCTCCAAGGTGCTGACCAGCTCGGCGATCGCGCTACTCGGCCTGGCCTTCATCGCCGGGGCGGCGACGCTGTTCTTCGTCGGCGAGAACCTGATCAACCTGATCTTCGAATAGACCGCGGAGCACGAGATGCGGCTGCGCACCGACGACGACATCTATCGGGCCCGCCTGGTCTACCTGGGGCCGCCCGGCTACACACTGCCCATCCACCTGCCTTACACGCAGTACGGGCTGTTCATGTTGCTGGTGCCGCTCTTCATGTTCATTCATTGGCTCTTCACGCTCAAGGTCGAGCTGATCCCCGCCTGGGAGATCGCGCTCGCGATCGTCACCACCTCGTTCGTCTTCCGGTACGTCGACCCCGATCGGCCCGCCCGGATGGTGATCCGGACGGCACTGACCGACTGGCGGCGCACCCGCGAACCGGCGACAGAACAGCGCGACCCCCGACTGGTCGCGACCCGTATCCGGATCCGGGAGCAGTTGACATGACCGACCGCAGCGAGGTGACGGCGTGACCGAGCGAACCAGATTCCTCTGCCGCTTCCCGGTGGAGCCCGTCGGGCCGGGCGAGGCGGCGGCATGACCCGCCCCACCCGGCCGGGCTCGTCGCACCCGGCAGGTCGCCCGGCCGACAATCCTGGTAACGGTACGCAGTCCTCCGGCTACCCCCCGTCTGAGCTGGCCGAAGAGAACGAGTACGACGCCGCGCTGCTCAGCAACACCGGCCACGGCGGGGTCGCGGTCTTCCAGGCACCGCAGCCACCGGCCCGGAACCGCCCGGCCCGGCCCGCCGCCGCGCCGCCGGCCCGGTCGCCGGCCCCGGTCGAGCACCCGGACATCGACTCCCCCTTCCTCGACCTCTTCGGCGGCCCGGTCCAGCCCGCGTCGCCGGCCGCCCCGGCGCCCCGCCCCACACACCGCCCGCCCGCACCGCAGCCACGCGGACGCTGGGGCGAGGATCCGGACGCCGCCGTCGGCCTGCCGGCCTGGCAGCCGGACGAACTCCCGCCGGCCCGGCCGGAGGCGGCGCCCGGCCAGCCCACCGCCCGGCAAGCCCCGCCGGCCGCCCCGGCGGCCCGGCCGGTGCACGACGACATCACCGACGCCCGGGCCGACGGCGCCCTCCGGCCGGTGGAACCGGTCCGCCTCGACCCCGACCCGGCCGGTGGCGCCGGCTGGCCGGCCGAACCGGCGGCCCCCCGCGCCGTCCCGGGTGGCACCGCCGGGGCACTGGCCGGCGCGCCGGCCGAGGCGCACCCGGGGCGGCCGAGACCGGCGCCGCAGCAGCGCGGTGGCGAACACTCCGGTGCGCTGCCGATCGTCCGCGAGCCCGCCGAGCAGCCGGCCCGGCGAGCCGCCAGGCCAGCGGACCGGGACCCCGGGCCGGTCACCCCGAAGCAGCGGCGGAGCACGCCGAAGCCGGCCCGGCCGCAACCGCTGACCAAACCGCAACGGGTACGAGCCCCGAAGCTCCGCTTCGGCGACCGGGATCCCGCCGTCGAGCTGGCCATCACCGAGATCGCCGGTCACCTGACCTTCACCCCGAACACCGTCACCGCGTGGTACTGGCTGCCGGAGGTGCGCTGGGCGTTCCGGCCGGACGCCGAACGGGAGGCGCTGCTCTCGGCCATCTCCGAGCAGTACGCCGGCCTCGCCGGCTTCCGGCTGCACCTGCGCCGGACCACCCGGCCGTTCCCGGCCGACGAGTGGGCCCGGACGATCGACCAGCACACCCCGCAGCCGCTGGCCACCGTGCCCGGCGCGCCGAGTTGGTCGGACCACCTGGTCGCCGCCCAGCGGCACCTGCTCTCGGTCAACCACGCCGAGGGGCAGACCTATCTCGGCGTCACCTTCGCCCGCCGGTCGCTCGGCAACTCGCTGGCCGAGCGGATCCTCCGGACCTTCGGCCGGGGCGTCGCCGACGGGGAGCGGCGCAAGCTGGGCCGGACCGTCGAGCAGTTCGACGAGGTGCTCGGCGCGTTCGGGATGCGCGGGCGGCAGGTCTCCGCCGAGGAGCTGGAGTGGCTCATGTACCGCTCCGTGGCGCTCTGCATGGCCCCGCCCGGCCAGCTCTCGCCGGTCACCAACGGCCGCTGGGAACGCGGTGACCTGCTCGCCCTGACCGAGCAGGTGGAGCGCTACCGCACCCCGTACGGGTCGACGGTGAAGCTGGTCAACCGGGTGACCGGGGAGGAGCGGCACGTCGCCGTCCTCGCGGTGGGCCGGATGGAGCCGCTGGAGATCCCGGAGCGGCACGAGCCGTGGCTGCACTTCCACGAGCGGCTGCCCTGGCCGATGGAGCTCTCCACCCGAGTCGACATCCTCGGCCCCGGCGACTCGTTCCGCAACCTCGAACACCGGCTGCGGATGATCCGCTCCCAGCAGCTCGACTACGCCGAGCACGGCATCGACGCCCCGCCCGAGCTGGAGCGGCTGGCCAAGCGGGCCCTGGTGATCGGCGACGAGATGACCACCGGGCTGCCGGTGGAATCGGCCCGGGCGCACGGCTGGCACCGGATCGCGGTCGGCGGGCGGACCCGGGAGGAGTGCCTGGAGCGGGCCCGGCGGCTGATCCAGCTCTACTCGCGGGAGCTGCGGATCTCGCTCCAGCATCCGAAGAACCAGGACTGGCTGGCCCGGGAGTTCATTCCCGGCGAACCGATCGCCAACACCGGCTACCTGCGCCGGATGCCGGTCAACCTGCTCGCCGCCGCACTGCCGCAGGCCGCCTCCACGGTCGGCGACCGGCGCGGCGACCTGATCGGGCGGACGGCGGGCACCTGCCGCCGGCCGGTCTTCCTCGACATGCACTTCCCGATGGAGGTACGCGAGCGCTCCGGCCTCGCCGTCTTCGTCGCCGAGCCGGGCGGTGGCAAGTCGACCCTGCTCGGCGCGCTCGGCTATCTGGCCGCCCGGCGCGGGGTGCAGGTGACCCTGCTCGACCCGTCCGGCCCGCTGGCCCGGCTCTGCGCGATGCCGGAGCTGCGTCCCTACTCCCGGGTGTTGAACCTGACCGGCTCCGAGCACGGCACCCTGGCGCCGTACGCGCTGATCCCGACGCCGCTGCGCAGCGAGTTTCCCACCGGCTCGGCCGGTGACCGGGAGTTCCAGATCGCGGTCTCCAACGCCCGGGCCGAGCGGCGGATGCTGGTACAGGACATCTGCATGATGCTGGTACCCCCGCAGGTGGCCCGGGAGGCGTCCACCGCGACGCTGTTCCGGCACGCCGTACGCCAGGTGCCGGCCGAGGAGACCTCCACGCTGGACGACGTGGTGGCCTGCCTGGCCGGGCTGGAGGACGAGGGCCGGGAGCTGGCCAACCTGCTGCTGGACACCGCCGAGATGCCGCTGGCGCTGCTCTTCTTCGGCCGGCCGCCGGAGGGGCTGCTCGGTGCCGACGCCACGCTGACCGTGATCACGATGGCCGGGCTCCGGCTCCCCGACCTGAAGATCGAGCGGGAGTACTGGTCGGCCGAGGAGGCGCTGGCGCTGCCGATGCTGCACACCGCGCACCGGCTGGCGGTACGCCGCTGCTACGGCGGCGCGATGTCGTCGCGGAAGCTGGTCGGCCTGGACGAGGCGCACTTCATGGAGGGCTGGCGCTCCGGCCGGTCGTTCCTGGTCCGGCTGGCCCGGGACTCCCGGAAGTGGAACCTCGCCGCGCTGGTCTCCTCGCAGAACCCGAAGGACATCCTCGGCCTCGACGTGCAGAACCTGGTCTCCACCGTCTTCGTCGGGCGGATCGCCGAGGACGTCGACATCGCCTCCGAGGCGCTGCGGCTGCTCCGGGTGCCGGTCAACGACGGCTACGAGGCGACCCTGGCCTCACTGTCCAGCGTGGACGCCTCCTCGGCGGACCGGCTCGGTTTCCGGGAGTTCGTGATGCGCGACGTCGACGGCCGGGTGCAGAAGGTACGCGTCGACGTCTCGTACGTGCCCGGCCTGCTCGACCACCTGGACACCACCCCGGTCACGGCGAAGGCCGCCGCGACCAACCTGCCCTCCCCCGTCGCGGACCTGGAGGCTTGACCGATGGACCGTTTCCAACCGCCACTCGCGGTCCGCCGTGGCCGCCGGCGCCCCGCTGTCGGAGTTGGAAAGGGTCCGACGAGGAACGGAGCCCGCCTCGCCGCCCTGCTGCTGGCGATCGGGGTGCTGGCGACCGCCACGCTGGTCTGGCCGGCGCTCGGCGCCGCACCCGCCTCGGCCGCGCCGGTCCCGAGCCGGGCCAAGGTCGCGCTCTGCACCACCGCCGAGTGGGAGGCGAACTTCCGGGACTGCGTCGACCGGCTCGCCGACGTCGGGCAGAACATCCGCGACTGCGTCAAGGCTCCCACGCCGAGCGCCCCGGACCAGGGGCTGGGCGGCTGGTTCGCCACCCGGCCGGAGGCGAGCGGCAAGCCGGGCGTCAAAGGCATGTACACCGAGTACGGCAACGCCGGCTACAGCTACGAGACGTACGACGACACCGGCGGCTGCGCCTCGGACGTGATCGACCCGGGCAGCAAGGTGTTCAACAAGATCGCGGACGGCGAGATCCGGATCGCCGCCGCGATCATCGGCGCCTCGAACGCGCTGCGCGAGCGCGCCTGGGACCCGAGCACCATGTGGGACTGGGCGGATCCGCTGGTCGAGCAGGCCACCAAGGCGGTCTACGAGCGGGTTTTCAGCGTCTTCGGCATCATCACCCTCTGCATCGTCGGCATCTACCTGCTCTGGCGTTCCCGGCAGTCCGACATGAGCAACGCGATGACCACCGCCGGCTGGGCGGTGCTGGTGATGGTCGCGGTGACCGCGATCGCCGCCTGGCCGGTCCGGTCCGCCAACGTCGCGGACGGCACCCTGGTCACCACCCTGAACGTGGTGCACGAGGCGGTCGGCCCCCGGGACAAGAGCATCCCGGCCGACCGGTGCGGCTCGCTCAGTCCCGCCGCCTGCAAGGACAACCGGCCGCCGGCGCTGCGGGCCGGCGACACCGCGACCGAGACCATGCTCTACCGCAACTGGCTGCGCGGCGCGCTCGGCTCCTCGGACAGCGAGACGGCCCGCAAGTACGGCCGGGCGCTCTACGACGCCAAGGCGTTCACCTGGGAGGAGGCCGCCCGGATCGCCGCCAACCCGGGCACCCGGCCCGCCGCCGTCGAGGCCAAGCAAGAACAGTGGATGAAGGTCGCCGAGCAGATCCATCAGGAGGACCCGGAGGCGTACGAGTACCTGCGCGGCGCCCGCGACTCCGACCGGATCGGCGCCGGGCTGATCGCCATCCTCGCCGCGATCCTCTTCGCGATGTTCGACCTGACGGCGTCGCTGCTGGTGCTGCTCGGCTTCCTGCTCTTCCGGTGGGCGGTGATCGCCGCCCCGGTGCTCGGCACGGTCGGGCTGCTCCGCCCGGCCAGCGCCGGATTGCGCCGGCTGGGCAACGCCGTGGTGGCCGCCGTGTTCAACATCGCCATCTTCGGCACCGGCGCGGCGATCTATCTCTTCGCCGTCGACCTGGTGATGAGTACCCCCACCATTCCCGGCTGGCTCCAGGTGGTGCTGGTCTGGCTCTGCGGAGTGGTGGGCTGGCTGCTGCTGCGGCCGTACCGCCGGATCACCCAACTCGGCGGCGGCCGGGACAGCACCGAGGTGATCGGCTCGGCCGGCTCGTGGCACCGCCGGTTCTTCCGGGACGTCCGGTCGGCGTCCCGGCTGGAGAACGAGTCCGAGGAGCGCGACGTCCGGGTCAAGAACCGCAACGTGCTGGTCCAGCAAACCAACATACGCCCGGAGGCCCGGCACGAGGACCCGGCGCAGAGCGCCGCCGGCAGCCGCTCGGAGACCAGCACCGACCGGGGTACCGACCCGCCCGACACGCCCCCGGCGGACGCCCCGGGTGGCGGGTCCGGTTCGCGACCGGGCCGGGGTCGGCCGTCCCGGCGCCGGCCGGCGGAGTGGACCGAGCCCGACGTACCGGTGGAGAACCCCTCCTACGTGATCTACCGCCCCGATTCCGCACCCGCGCCCGGCCCGGCACCTGCCCCGGCGCCCCGGATCCGATCCGAGGCGAGGTGACCCGATGCGGCGGGCCGTCGAGTTCCTCTTCACCCGGCTCCTCCGGTCCCGGCTCGGGATCGCGGTCGTGATCGCCGTGGTCGTCGTCGGCATCGTCGGCGCGGCCCGGCTGGTCGCCGGCCCCGGCGACGGCCGGCCCGGACTGATCGGCGGGACTCCCGGCCCGATCAGCGTCACCGACCCGGCGGCCGGCGACGACGGGCTGACCGTGACCGAGGAGCCGTCGCCGCGGACCAGTCCCGGCGCGCCCGAGCCGGCGCAGGTGGCCCGGTCGTTCGCCACCGCCTGGCTCGACCACCGCGACGTGACCGCCGACGAGTGGCACGCGGGGCTGCACCCGCTCGTCACCGAGAACCTGGCCGAGCAGTTGACCGGCGTCGACCCGGCCACCGTGCCGGCCGACCGGATCACCGGCGAGCTGATGGTCGTACCCCAGAACGACAGCCTGGTCGAGGTGGTCGTACCGGTGGACTCGGGCGAACTCCGGCTCGGCCTGGTGGCGCTGGAGGGCCGCTGGCGGGTCGACACGGTGGACTGGCAACGGCGCTGAGCGGGCGCGGGGAGGTGGGTGAGGGATGACCGACCGCGGTCCGGCCCGGCGGCCGGTACGCCGGGTCGCGCTGGCGACGGCGCTGACCGGGGTACTCGCGCTGCTCTGCTGCGTCGGGGGCACCGGTGCGTTCCTGGTGACCATGTTCGCCTCCGAGGAGGAGAACCTGGCGGCGGCCACCTTCGGCTGCGGCGACACCGACCCGATCAAGATCGAAGGCGAGTTGCCGCTGATCGGGCCGTACAAGACGAGCCAGATGCGGAACGCGGCGATCATCATCAAGGTGGGCCGGGAGATGGGCCTGCCGCCCCGGGCCTGGGTGATCGCGGTCGCCACCGCGATGCAGGAGTCCGGCCTGACCAACCTCGGTCACCTCGGCGACCGCAACGACCACGACTCGCTCGGGCTCTTCCAGCAGCGACCCAGCACCGGCTGGGGCACCCCGGAGCAGATCCGCAACCCGGAGTACGCGGCCCGGAAGTTCTACGAGAAGTTGAAGACCGTCCGGAACTGGCAGAAGCGGTCGCTGACCCGGGCCGCCCAGGCGGTACAGGTCAGCGCCTTCCCGGACGCGTACGCCAAGCACGAGCCGCTGGCGACCGAGATCGTGAACGCGCTGACCGGTGGGGCCGCCCGGGCCGCCGGTACCGACCTCGGGCTCGGCTGCGCCGACGGGGCGGAGATCGCCGCCTCGGGCTGGACCGCGCCGATCCCGGGTGCGGTCGGCTCCGGATTCCGTACCGCCAGCCGGCCGTCGCACAACGGCGTCGACATCGGCGCGGCGAAGTACACCACCCAGATCCGGGCGGCGGCCGCCGGCCGGGTACTGGTGTCCCGCTGCGACCCGGATCGGCGCGGCCGGTTGAGCTGCGACGTCGACGGCTTCCCGGGTAAGGGCGGCTGCGGCTGGTACGTCGATATCCTGCACGCGGGCAACGTGATCACCCGGTACTGCCATATGGTCAGCAGACCGATGGTTTCTAAGAACGACATGGTGGAGGCCGGGCAGGTGATCGGTCGGGTCGGATCGAGCGGCAACTCCTCGGGGCCGCATCTGCACTTCGAGGTGCACCTGCGCGGTGACCGGAGCAGGCACGGCGCCACCGACCCGGTGCCGTTCATGCGGGACCGGGGCGCACCGCTCACCGGGTCCGGCTGAGCTGTAGCAGGCCCGGGGCCGGCGTCCGGGGCGAAGTCGGGGTAGACGTGAACGGGACCGGGTCGCCCGACCAGGCTCGGCCGCCAGGTCCGGGCGCCCCGGCGCAGACCACCACCGTCGTCATATCGACCGGCGCCGCACCCGTGGGGTGCACGGAATCTCGTGGTCGATCCGCAGCCCGCAGCGCCGGCCGTTCGGCAGCCGCCGGGTGCAGAAGACCCGATGGCGTACGTCCTGGTTCCGCTCTTCCGAGACGGTGGTCTCCGGCACGTCCACGCACAGGAACGTCAGCGCCCGAGCGACGGTCCGGGCCAGGACGCAGGCCCGGAGCAGGTCGGTCGTGACGATCGGCAGGTGGATGACGTACCGGTGCAGTTCGACGCTCACCGTCGCGCCATCTCGCGCATGCTCGGCGCCTGGGCGGACTGCCAGCGCCGCAGCGCGTCCTTGATCCGGGCCGCCTCCTCCTGGCTGCTGGAGAGTTGGGCATAGACGCCGCCGAGGTCGTCGGCGACCCGGTCGAGAAAGGCCGCGACCTCGCCCGGGTCCAGGCCACGCCAGGTGGTCCGGAACCGCCGGCCCCGCACCTGCCAGGGCCGCATCGGCTGGTACGGCCGAGCGCGCCGCTCGCCGAGCACTGAAGACAACCGGTCGGCTCCTCTCGATCCTGTCAGGATGCGTCGAAGGAGTTGCCGCACGTCCGTCCATCCTTTCGCCTGAGGTGTTCCGTCCTGTTCCCTGTCCTTGTTCCCTGTGCTGGAGGGGGTGGCCCGGCCGTTTCGGGTCCGGCCGGACCACCCCCGCCCCGGCCACCGCAGCCCAGATCGGCGGTACGGCAACAGGGGCAGCCGTGCTGGCCGCCGGTCAACTTTCCTGGTTGTTCTACGGGTGCATCGCCCCTGCGAAAGGTGCCAACCGACCGCAAAGACATCGTTTCCCGACGTCAGTGACGCTACTGCACCTCACCATCTCAGTCAACATGCTCACTACCTCTTCTTGCTCACCTCATCACTTTGCTCAGAGCTGGCAGATACGTTGCCTACGTCAGATCCATGATCGATACTGGATGGGCCAACCGAACCGCAAGGGGCGACCTGTGCCTATCCCGCCGACAATGGATGAGCTGCTCGAAGACCTCCTCGCGAGGATCGAGCGGAAGGAATTTCCACCTGGGTCCCAACTACCGTCCGGCCAGAAGCTCGCGGACCAGTACGGCGTCTCGCCCGCAACTATCCAGCGCGCCACCGCCCGGCTCCGCCAGCGCGGAATCCTGATCGGCCGCCCAGGTCGTGGCGTCTTCGTCGCCGAGAAGCCAGGACGATGATGGTGGCGGCTTGTAGCCCCGAATCATCGACGAACCGCATTTCATCGGCCCGGGCCAGGCCCTACAAGCTCTGGCCAGCAGTAACATGGCGTGCATGAGCGCAGAGGCCGTCGGTCGACACATGCCCACGGTGATCACGCTTGACGACCTCACCGCGATGATGGCCGCCGACGAGCACCACAGGTATGAACTCAGCCCCGAGGGAGTCCTGTCGGTCACTCCGCCAGCCGGATACACGCACGCGATCATCGCCACCCGGCTCATGGGCTGGCTGCTCACCGCCGGCATCCCGGCGGACCGCGTCGCCCAGGCGGTCGGCCTGCGCATCCCCGGCGCGACCGGCGGCGTCGGCGGTCGCATTCCCGACCTGGTCGTCTGGAGCAAGGCGCAAGCCGAATCCGTATGGCTGCCGGTCGCGGACGTGCTGCTCGCGGTTGAGATCATCTCGCCCGGCTCGGCTGCCATGGACACCGCCGCCAAACCGGCCGAGTATGCCGGCGCGGGCATCCCGCAGTACTGGACCATCGACCAGGACCCAGGTCAGACCGTCACCATGTACCGGCTCGATGGCACCCACTACCAGGCGCGAGCCACAATGCCGCTCGCCTGGGTGCTCAACACCGCCCCGGGAGAGCACGGCCTGGACTGACCGGATCTCCGCTATCCGGGCGGCGGCTGGGGCGGCACCCGCTGCTGTCCTGGCCGGCTGCCCGATGATCGCCTCTGGTTGGCTACCGTCACGCACGGTGTTGCCGTCGAGGTGAGAGCCTGGAGAATAGCGGTGTCAGGCGCCGAGCGCGTTCCGTCGAGGAGCCACAGGTAGGTCGAGCGATCCGTGAGCCATGACCCACTTCCCGATCCGTTCGCCGGCCAGCCCGACTGGGCTCCGGCGCCGCCCCGACCGATCGTGATCGCCGCCGCCGCGGACCGGGTGGACCTGCGCGGCCGCCGGGTGCTGGTCGGGCTGCCCGGGCTCGGCTGGCGGGGCGACCTGCGGGCGGACGAGCGGGTGGTGCAGGGCAGCCGCACCTACGTGCCGGTGCTGGCCGAGCACGAGTGGTACCGGGCGGAGGCCGAGCAGATCGAGGTCTTCGCCCCGCTGGTGCCGGCGGAACGGGTCTGGGTGGAGACTCTCGGCGAGGTCTCCGGGTGGGACGCCGGCACACCGCCGATCCCCCGACCGGCCCGGCCGGACGTGATCTCCCGGCTGGTGTCGCTGGACGCGCCGACGCACCGGGCCCCGGTGCCGGTGGTCGAGGCGGACGCGGTCGCCGGCCGCCGGGTGGTCCAGGTCGCCGACGCCGTCGAGCGGCGCGACCTGCGCGCCGTCACCGAGGTCTACACCAGCAACGACGGGGACATCTGCGTACGGGTCACCGCCGAACTCGACTGGTACCGCTGGGCGTGGAGCGGCCGCCCGCCGACCACCCTGGAGGTACCGGTGCACCTGCTCTGGATCGAGTGACGGCCCGGCGGCTCAGCCCACCGGGTTGGCCTCGCAGACCCGCCAGCCGTCGTCCTGCTCGGTGCCGAAGCGCCACCGCTGGTGCTCGGTCTGCGAGAGGTTGTCCACCAGGTACGAGATCACCAGCTCCACCGAGACCTCGGCGCGCTCCCCCTGGGTGCGTACGTCCAGCGGCCCCCACTTGACCGCGAAGGTGATCTGGAACTGCTTCTCCCGGGCCGCCAGGTCGGCACGCAGCGCCCGCAGCGGGGCGAGGGCGGCGGAGTCGGCGCACTCGAACTGCTCGGCCAGTACGTCGTTCTCGTCGACCAGGAAGGCCCGCAGGTAGTTGTCCACCACCACGTCCGGGGCGCTCCGATCGGGTGCGGTGAACCGGTCGTAGGCGACGTAGGCGAGCGCGGCGCCGGCCAGGCAGAAGAGTGCCAGTGCACCACCGACCACCGCCAGCACCAGGCCCAGCCGCCGTCGAGGCGGCGCCGGTGGCGGTGCGACCGGCTCGGGAGCGGCCTGTCCGGGCGGGGTCCGCTGGGTGGGTACCCGGGACACCTGGGAATCGGCCGGGGGGTGCACTGATTCCACCCCCTGAGGCTAGCCGCTGCCGCCTCCGTACCCAATGGGCGTGAATTCCAGCTTGGTAACCAAAAGGGAGCAAGCGGTAACTACCCGCTATGCCCGCTATCTGTGCCACGACCATCCCACAGGTCCGCGAAGTTGCCGCCGCGCTGGGATACCGTCTCAGACCAGGACGAGGGAGTTGGTGCGGTGGACACCTGGAGGGGATCGACCGGGCACGCCGCCACGCTGCGCTGGCGGGCCGCCGCCGGCACAGCGGCTGTGCTGCACCGCCGGGCCGCCGCCACCACTGCCGCCGCGGCCACCGCCCTGGAGGCGATCCGGCCGATCCCGGCCGACCAGCGGGAGCAGCACGAACTCGCCGAACGGCTGCGCGCGGCGGCGAGCCAACTCGCCCCGGGCTGGCTCGGCGCGCCGCTGGACGCCCAGTCCGAGGACGCCCCGCTCGGCGGCCCGGCCCAGCCGGCCTTCGTGCGGATCGGCACCGCCCAGCCGCTGGACGACGCCCGGTTTCCGGTGCTGGTGCCGCTGCTCGGCACCGGCCACCTCACCGTCGACGCGGACAGCCGGGATCCCCGGGTGGCCGGGCTGCTCCGGTCCGTACTCCTCCGGCTGCTCGCCGCCGCCCCGGCCGGCTCGCTGCTGGTGCGGGGCATCGACGCCACCGCCGAGGGCCGGCTCTTCGCGCCGTTCGCGCCGCTCGCCGACGCCGGCCTGATGCCGCCGCCGGTCACCGACCGCACCGGCCTGCGGTCCGTGCTGGCCGAGGCCGAGCAGTGGGTACGCCCCACCCGGCCGGCCACCGCCCGCTACAACCGGCACGACCGTACCCTGCTGGTGGTGGTCGGCTCGCTGCCGGAGCTGACCGAGGCGAGCGACCTGGCCCGGATCGGCGCGCTGGCCCGGGAGGGTCCCGAGGCGGGGCTGCACCTGATCGTGGCCGGCTGGCCCCCTCCACCGCTGACTGTCCAGACGAGCCAGGCACCGCTCTCCCGATCCACCATGATCGCGATGCGCAACCCGTACGCGCTGGTCGGCGATCCGCCCGGAGCCTCGTTCAGCGCCCCGGTGCCGCACCTGCCGGGCACCGGTCTCAACGCACCGGTCTTCCTCGACGGGTGCCCGCCGGCCCCGCTGCTGGACCGGGTCTGCCGGGACCTGGCCGCGCGGTTCCACGCCGACTACCGGCGTACCCTCGACGACCTGTTGCCGGAGCCGTCGGACGGGTTCTGGACCGAGTCGGCGGCCGACGGGCTGAGCACCCCGGTCGGGCACGACGGTGACCGGACCGTGCCGCTCGGTTTCGACGAGCGCACCCCGCACTGGCTGGTCGGCGGCCGGGGCGGTGCCGGCAAGAGCGCCTTCCTGGTCAACGTCCTCTACGGGCTCTGCACCCGCTACCACCCCGACGAGTTGGCGCTCTATCTGCTCGATTTCGCCGACGGGACGGCGTTCACCGATTTCGTGCCGGTGCCGGCGGACGGGTCCGGCGGCACCGGGCCGGGCGGGCCGTGGCTGCCGCACGTCCGGGCGGTCGGGGTGCAGGCCGACCGGGAGTACGGCCTCGCGGTGCTCCGCGAACTCGACGCCGAACTGGACCGCCGTGGCGCGGCGGACCCGTCCCCGAGGGCGGCGGTGGGGCCGGACCACCCGGCCGGCGCAGCGCCGGTACCCGCCCAGCGGTCCGACGCCGACCGCCGCCCCACCTCCCGGATCCTCTGCGTGCTGGACGAGTACGCGCTGCTGCTGGCCGAGGAGGACGCGATCGGTACCGAGGCGCTGGCCCGGCTGGAGTCGGTGGCCCGGCGGGGGCGGTCGGCGGGCGTACACCTGATCCTGACCGGCCGACCGGCTCCGGCGCTGGCCGCGTTGCGCGCCCGGCGGGACTCGTTCCTCGGGCAGTTTCCGGTCCGGGTGGCGCTGCCCGGCGGCGCGGACGTGCTGGAGCCGGCGAACGACTCGGCGGCAGGGCTGCCGCTCGGCACGGCGGTGGTGAACACCGCCGGTGGGCTGGGCGGGCCGCGTGGCGCCACCCGGGGGCACGAACGGACAATCCGGTTTCCCGATCCGCACGCCGACCAGGGGGCGCTCAGCGGGCTCCGGCACCGCCTCTGGACGGACCGGCCGGCCGGAACGCCCGCACCGGCCGTCTTCACCGGCTACCTGACCCCACCGCCGCCTCCGGTCCCGGCCGGCGAGCCGGACCCGGCCGAAGCCGACAGGCCGGCGGGGGGCGCTGACCTCCCGGAGCCGGCGGGTGCGCCGGTCGGGCTGCTGGTCGACGTGTCGCCGCGCCCGGCGGAGCTGCCCCTCGACCGGGCGCCGGGCCGGCACCTCGCGGTCCTCGGGCCGGATCCGGCCGGTGCCGGAGTCGTGGCCGGCGCGGCCCGGGGACTTGCCGCGCGGCATCCCGCCGGCAGCGTCGAGTTCGTGATCGCCGCGCCAGGCCCCGATCCGGCGGCCGACGCGCTGGCCGCCGAGCTGTCCCGGCGACATCCGGTCCGCCGGGTGGACGCCGTCGGGCTGGCCGCCGCGCTGGAGCTGGCCGGGCCCGGCTATCTGGTCGCCCTCGGGCTGGACGAGCTGGCGGCGGCCGACCTGCCGGCCGACCGGCTCCGGGCCCTGCTGCGCGACGGCCCGGCCCGGGGCGTACACCTGCTCGGCTGGTGGCGGGCGGTGCGCCCGTTCACCGACCTGGTCGCCGTACCGCCGACGCCCGAACCGCCCGCCGATCCGGAGCCCGGCAGCGTTGCCGGGACGGCCGACGCGGCTGCGGCCGGCATCGACGGGCTGCTCTTCCTCGACGTACCCGAGCCGGAGGTGACCCGGCTGCTCGGTCGACCGGTAGGGTGGCACCCCCGCCCCGGCCGGGCACTGCTCTACGACCGCCGCACCGACCTGGCCAGCCTGGTCGTCCCGTACGGCACACCGGACGGGGAGGGTACGCCGTGAGCGGAGACGCCTGGCAGGACTACCTGGCCGCCGCACAGCGGCTGGACGAGGTACGCCGGTCCGCGGCCACCGCCGCCGCCGAACAGGAGCGGGGCGTGCACAGCGCCCGGGAGGAGTTGGCCGGGATACGGGCCCGGCTGGTGCCCCAGCAGTCCCGGCTGCGCGCGCTGGGCGTCGCCGAGGCCGACCTGGTGCCATCCGAGCCGGAGGTGGCGGCGGCCGGCCAGGCGATGGCCGGCGGCCCCCAGGCGGTGCTGGCGGCGCTGCGGGACGCCCGGGCGACCGCGGACGCGGCGGACGCCGCGACCCGGCTGCCCGGGGCCGGCCCGCTGCCCTGGACCCGGGTACTGCTCTACGGCGCACTCGTGACGGCGTTGCTGGGCCTGCTGGCCGTACTCTGCCTCGGCGGCGTCTACCTGGCCGGGTGGCGCGGCTAGCGGGATGCGCGTCGGGCTTCGGCCACGGCCGGCGGTCGTCCGGACGCTGGCATATGCCCGATCAGCGTGATGCCACAGAGTCATCATGATGCCGCTGTGGCATCACGACGGAAACCGAACTGCCGGCCAGCGGCGACGGGCGCATGCCGCTACCACCGGGGCGGTGTCGACCTGGCCGCCGCGTCGCACGGGGCGGACGGTCAGATGGCGCGGTTGGCGTTGAGGATCAGGGCCATCGCCTCGGCGCGGGACTTGGCGTCCCGTTGCAGCAGTCCGCGTACGGCCGAGGTGATGGTCTTGGCGCCGGACTTCTGGATGCCGCGCATCGCCATGCACATGTGCTCGCACTCCAGCACCACGATCACACCGCGCGGTTCCAACCTGGCCATCAGCAGGTCGGCGATCTGCGCGGTCAGCCGCTCCTGCACCTGCGGCCGGCGGGCGTAGACCTCGACCAGCCGGGCCAGCTTGGAGAGCCCGGTGATCCGGCCGTTCTCACCCGGGATGTAGCCGATGTGCGCCGAACCCCGGAACGGCAGCAGGTGGTGCTCGCAGAGGCTCATCACGTCGATGTCCCGGACCAGCACGAGTTCCTCGTGATTGGCCTCGAACGTGGTGCTGAGCACCTGGGCCGGGTCGACCCGCAGCCCGGCGAAGAGTTCGGCGTACGCCCGGGCCACCCGGGCCGGCGTCTGGCGCAGGCCGTCCCGGTCCGGGTCCTCGCCGACGGCGATCAGGATCTCCCGGACCGCCTTCTCGATCCGGGCCAGGTCGACGGCCTCCTCGACCGGCCCGCCACCGAGCTTGCCGTTGACCAGCCGAGCGGCCAGGTAGTCCAGTTCCTCGTCGCCGTCCGGCTCGGTGGCGGACGCGGACAGGCCGCCGACGTTTCCGCCGGCGGCCTGCTGGTTCGCTGCGCTCAGTGTGGGCCGTCCGAGTTCGGCGTGGTGTTGTTGGTGTTGCCCCCGACGGTCGCCTGCACGCCGTCGGCCTCGGCCTGCGCCTTGAGCTTCTCCTTCTCGGCCGGGGTGAGCACCGGCGGCTCGGTCGACGGCTGCCGCTTGCCGAACCCGTTGTACGGAGCCATCGGCGGCCGCTTGACCACCCGGGCGCAGATCCGCGCCATGTCGGCCGTGGAGAGGGTCTCCTTCTCGATCAGCTCCAGCACGAGGTTGTCCAGGACATCCCGGTATTCCACCAGGATCTCCCATGCCTCGTCGTGGGCCAGTTCGATCAGCGACCGGATCTCGGCGTCGATCTCGGCGGCCACCGCATCGGAGTAGTCCCGCTCGTGCCCCATGTTGCGGCCCAGGAACGGCTCGTCGCCGCTGGTGCCGTACTTGATGGCACCGAGCTTGCTGCTCATGCCGTACTGGGTGATCATCGCCCGGGCCAGTGCGCTGGCCTTGACGATGTCGTCCGCGGCACCGGTGGTCGGCTCGTGGAAGACGAGTTCCTCGGCGGCCCGGCCGCCCAGCGCGTACGCCAGGGTGTCGATCATCTCGGCCCGGGTCTGGGTGTACTTGTCCTCGGTCGGCAGCACCAGGGTGTGCCCGAGGGAGCGGCTCCGGGAGAGGATCGTGACCTTGTGCACCGGGGCGGAGTGCGGCAGCGCCCAGGCGACCAGGGCGTGCCCGCCCTCGTGGTAGGCCGTGATCTTCTTTTCCTTGTCGCTCATCACCCGGGTCCGGCGCTGCGGGCCGGCGACCACCCGGTCGATCGACTCCTCCAGCGAGTCGTTGGAGATCGCCCGCTTGTCGCTGCGGGCGGTCAGCAGCGCCGACTCGTTGATCACGTTGGCCAGGTCCGCACCGGTGAAGCCCGGGGTACGCCGCGCCACCGCGTCGAGGTCGACGTCGGGCGAGAACGGCTTGCCCTTGGCGTGCACCCGCAGGATCGCCTTGCGGCCCTCCATGTCCGGGGTGTCGACCGCGATCTGCCGGTCGAACCGGCCGGGCCGCAGCAGCGCGGGGTCGAGGATGTCCGGCCGGTTGGTCGCGGCGATCAGGATCACGCCGCCCTTGGTGTCGAAGCCGTCCATCTCGACCAGGAGCTGGTTGAGGGTCTGCTCCCGCTCGTCGTGGCCGCCGCCCATACCGGCGCCACGGTGCCGGCCGACCGCGTCGATCTCGTCGACGAAGACGATCGCCGGAGCGTTCGCCTTGGCCTGCTCGAAGAGGTCGCGGACCCGGCTGGCACCGACACCGACGAACATCTCGACGAAGTCGGAGCCGGAGATGGAGTAGAACGGCACCCCGGCCTCGCCGGCCACGGCCCGGGCCAGCAGCGTCTTACCGGTACCGGGCGGGCCGAAGAGGAGCACGCCCTTGGGGATCTTGGCGCCGAGGGCCTGGTATTTCGCCGGGTTCTGCAGGAAATCCTTGATCTCGTGCAGCTCCTCGACGGCCTCCTCCGAGCCCGCGACGTCCGCGAAGGTGGTCTTCGGAGTGTCCTTGGTGATCATCTTGGCCTTGGACTTGCCGAAGTTGAGCACCCGGGAGCCGCCGCCCTGCATCTGCGACATGAAGAGCAGCAGCAGGATCACCAGGATGACGATCGGCAGCAGGTTGACCAGCAACGAGACGAAGAGATTGTCGCCGGAGACCTCGGTGTCGATCGGACCGCTGATCCGGCCGGCCGCCTTGGCGGCGGCCACCGAGTTCCAGACCTCGTCGCCCACCTCGTACGGGAACTGGGCCTGGATCTTGTCCGTATCGGTGTCACCGAACTTGGCCGCGCTCTTCAGGTCGAGCTGGAGCGTCTGCTCCTTGTCCTGGAAGATGGCCTTCTCGATGTCGCCCTTGTTGAGCTGGTCGAGCACCACGTTGGTCTCGACCTTGTGATAACTCGGGCCACCACTGAAGAATGAGCTGAGCGCTATCGCACCGATGATCACCAGGATGATCCAGACCACCGGGCGGCGGAAGAAACGCGTACGTTCCATGCTGTTGTCGAGCGCCGTAACGCCCGGACCCTCCTGATCGACGTCCTGATCGTCCTGGTTGCCTACTGCCGCCGCCGGAGCGGCGGGCCGAAGCCGTCCCCTGCGAGCCGGCCTCGACGCCGGGCGCTTGGTACCGCGCCGCGGTCATTCGACGGTACACCGTGAACGCGAGGAGCGAGCCTGCGAGCCCTGGGGTAACAGGTCCGCTTCCGCCCGGTGCCGGGTGACCACGGACCAGTGCCGGACGCCTGGCCCCGTACGGCCCCATCTTTCGGGGCAAACTGGGCAGGAGGCCCGGCGCGGGATGCTTCCGCGCCACCACCGCATACCGTAACCGCGTTTCCTGGGAGCGCGCTGTACGTCGACTCGATATTTCGGCGATGACATTCAGGATGGTCAGGGCGTACCGGACAACGATCCGGGTTGACGACCGGACGACCGGGCAGGGATCGGGCGGAACGGGCCCCGATCAGGACCGGGCGTAGACCTCCGGCTTCAGTACGCCGACGTAGGGCACCTCGCGGTAGCGCTCGCCGAAGTCCAGCCCGTAGCCGACCACGAACTCGCTCGGGATGTCGAAACCGACGTACTTCACCGGCACCGAGACCTTGATCGCGTCCGGCTTGCGGAACAGCGCCACCACCTCGACGCTGGCCGCCGCCCGGGACTCCAGATAGCGCAGCAGCCAGGAGAGGGTGAGCCCGGAGTCGACGATGTCCTCCACCACCACCACGTGCCGCCCGGCGATGTCCCGGTCCAGGTCCTTGCGGATCCGCACGGTGCCGGAGGAGGTGGTGCCCTGCCCGTACGAGGAGAGGGCCATGAACTCCAGCTCGGCCGACGGCCCGTGCCGGCCGAGCGCCCGGGCGAAGTCGGCCATGAACATGATCGCGCCCTTGAGCACGCACACCAGCAGGATTCCGTCCTTGCTGCCGGCGTAGTCCGCTGCCACCTGTTTGGCCAGTTCCGCGATCTTTTCCCGAATCTGCTCCTCCGAGATGATCACGTGGTCGATGTCGGCGTCGTACCAGGAGCCCTGAGCCATGCGCCTAGCCTGCCGTACGCCGGTTCGCGCCCGTCGCCGGGGCGGCACCTTCGCGCGGTGCCCACCCCGGCTGGCCAGGCGCGGACTCTCCGACACGGTTCGTCAGCCACGGGGCGACGACCGCCAGCCGCCGTTGCTGGGCCGCCAGTCGGCCGAGTCACGGCTGTCGGCGGTGAGCCCGAGCATCGAGGCGAGAAGCAGGACGAGGAAGAAGAGAGGGACGAAGAGTTCCATGGCGGCGACCTCCACGTTTCGATGCGGCCGGCCCGGGATCTCGGGCCTGACCAGGTCTTTTGGTTCGCCGCCGGTGCGCACCGGCTGTTACGACTCAAGTCTGCGCCGCCGGGCGCCAACCGGACAGTGGCAGCTTTGCCATGCAGCATCGATTTTCTGCCACTTCTCGGCTAGCATCGATCCATGCTTCGCAACGTGGCCGTGATCGCCCTGGACCCGGTGGCTACCTTCGAGCTGGGCGTGCTCTGCGAGGTCTTCGGGACCGACCGGGTCGCCGACGGCTTCCCCGGTTACCGCTTCGACGTCTGCACCCACGACGGCAAGCCCGTCCGCACCCGGTCCGGCTTCGGGCTGACCCCGAGCGCCGACCTGACCCCGGTCGAGGACGCCGACCTGGTCGCCGTGCCGGCGATACACATCATCGGCGCCCCGGTTCCGGAGACCGTGCTGGCGGCGCTGCGCCGGGCCGCCGACCGCGGGGCGTACGTGCTGAGTGTCTGCTCGGGCGCGTTCGTGCTGGCCGCCGCCGGCCTGCTGGACGGGCGCGAGTGCACCACCCACTGGAAGTACGCCGACCGGCTCGCCGAGATGTATCCGCTGGCCAAGGTGCGGTGCAACTCGCTCTACGTGCAGGACGGCAACCTGCTCACCGGCGCCGGCACGGCGGCCGGGATCGACGCCTGCCTGCACCTGGTCCGCCAGGAGCACGGCTCGGCGCTCGCCACCAAGCTGGCCCGGCGGATGGTGGTGCCACCGCACCGCGACGGCGGGCAGGCGCAGTACATCGAGGCACCGATCGCGCCCACCCCGGCGGCGCCCACCCTGGAGCCGGTGCTGGGCTGGCTGATCGAGCACCTCGACCGGCCGCTCACCGTCGACGACCTGGCCGGCCGGGCGCACATGGCGCCCCGGACGTTCGCCCGGCGGTTCCGGGCCGAGACCGGCACCACACCGCACGACTGGATCACCAACCAGCGGGTGCTGCTGGCCCGACGGCTGCTGGAGGAGACCGAGTTGAGCATCGAGGCGGTCGCCACCCGGGCCGGCTTCGGCGACGCGGCCACTCTGCGACACCACTTCGGCCGCCGGCTCGGCGCCACCCCGCACGCCTACCGGTCGACCTTCCGGGGCCGGCTCCCCGTGGCGGTGCACGAGTCGGTCACCGTCTGAGTCCCGGCGGCACGTTCACCGGGTCGACGGTGCGTCCGGGGTGTGGGCGCGCGAACGAGGCAGCTCGACAGTCTCGCGACCGCCATCTCCTCGTCGTCGGCGGCACGGTCACCGTCACCGGCGGGCGCGCCGCTGTCGGCGGCGTACCCGCAGCTCAATAGCCGATCGCGCACCCGTCGGCCCGGGGCTCCGAGCCGGCCACGTAGCCGCCGTCGGGCAGCCGCCAGATCGCCTGGCCGTACCCGAAGGAGGACGGCTCCGGCTCGACGGCGATCTCGTGCCCCCGGGCGCGCAACCGCTCGACCACGTCCCGGGCCGCCCCGGCGGCCAGGCCGGGCTCGACCAGCACCGACCGGCCGGCGTGCCAGTACCAGCGCGGCCGGTCCAGCGCGGCCTGCGGGTCGAGCCCGTCGTCCAGGGTCGCGGAGACCACCTGCAGGTGCCCCTGCGGCTGCATGTGCCCGCCCATCACCCCGAACGGGCCCACCGGCGCGCCGTCCCGGGTGAGGAAGCCGGGGATGATGGTGTGGAACGGGCGCTTGCCCGGCGCGACCACGTTCGGGTGGGCCGGGTCGAGGCTGAACCCGGCACCCCGGTTCTGCAACCCGAAGCCGAGACCCGGCGGGACGACGTACGAGCCGAAGCCCAGGTAGTTGGACTGGATCAGGCTCACCATCATCCCGTCCCGGTCGGCGGCGCAGAGGTAGACGGTGCCGCCCCGGGCCGGGTCGCCGGGTGCCGGCATACCGGCCGTGTCGGTCACCAGCGCCCGGCGGGCGGCGGCGTACTCCGGGGTGAGCAGCTCGGCGGTCGGCACCTGCACCCGCTCCGGGTCGGCGACGTACGCGTGCGCGTCGGCGAAGCCGAGCTTGACCGCCTCGATCTGCCAGTGCAGCCGCTCGGCCGGGTCGAGGTCGGTCAGCTCCACCCCGTCCAGGATGTTCAGCGCGAGCAGCGCGGCCACGCCCTGCCCGTTCGGCGGCAACTCCCACACCTCGTGCCCGCGATAGCTGGCCCGGACCGGGTCCACCCAGGTCGAGGCGTGCCCGGCCAGGTCGTCGCCGGTGAGCCGGCCGCCGGTCCGGGCCGCGTGTCCGGCCAGCGTCTCGGCGATCCGGCCGGTGTAGAAGTCCGCCGCACCGGTCTCGGCGATCCGGCGCAGCGTGCCGGCGGCGTCCGGGTTGCGCCACCGCTGCCCGGTCCGGGGCGCCCGTCCACCGTCGACGGTGAAGACCCGGCCCCACTCGGCGTACTCCTCGCCGGCCAGTTCGGCGTGCACCTCGACCGAGCGCGCCCAGCTCGCGGCGACCCGTGGCGAGACCGGGAAGCCGTGTTCGGCGTAGCCGACCGCGTCGCCGAACAGCTCGGCGAAGGGCAGCCTGCCGAACCGCTCGTGCAGGTCCCGCCAGCCGGCCGGGGCACCGGGTACGGTCACCGGCAGCCAGCCACGCGCCGGCATCGCCGGCCCGACCGCCTGCGCGCCGCCGTGACCCGGGGTCGGCTCGGCACCCCGCCCGCCGGTCGCGGCGAGCACCAGCTCCCGGGTCAGCCCGGTCGGGGACCGGCCGGAGCCGTTCAGCCCGTGTAGCCGCTCCCCGTCCCAGACGATCGCGAACAGGTCACCGCCGATGTCGTTGGAGCCGGGCTGGACCACCGTGAGGGTGATCGCGGTGGCGAGCGCGGCGTCGACGGCGTTGCCGCCCCGGCGGAGTACGGCCAGTCCGGCGGCGGCGGCGAGCGGCTGGCTGGTGGCGACGGCACCGTGCGGCGCGAAGAGCGGCTGTCGGGGGGAAGGCATTCCCCATGTCTACTCCGCGATCAGCATCCCGCCGCGCCGGGTCGCCCGGATGCCGCCGGGCAGATGTGTCGCGCCCTGACCGTGCCACGCGGTGACCAGCGCGTTCAGCGCCGCGATGTGCCGGTACGACAGCGCGGCCGGCGCCGCGCCGAGCTCGCGGCACCAGAGGTGCAGCACCCGGGTACGCACCGCCGGCGGCATCCCGGCCAGCACCGGTACGGCCAGCCCGCCGGCCGCGGCACCCGCCACCACCGGCCCGCTCGGCGGCCCGCCCGGGGAGACCGGCACGCTCGGCCCGCCCGGGGAGACCGGCCCGGTCAGCCCGGCCGGCGGAATCCGGGCCTCGGCGTAACCGGCCCGGGCCAGCTCGTCCAGTGCGGCGCCGTCCTCGGCGGCCAGCCGGGCGGTCCGGGCCAGGTTGTCCAGCACCCCGGGGCCGAGCGCCCGGACCAGCACCGGCAGCACGTCGGCCCGGACCCGGGCCCGGGCGTACCGGTCGTCGGTGTTGTGCGGGTCCTCCCACGGGGTCAGCCCGAGCAGCGCGCACGCCTTGCGGGTCTGCTCGCGGGTGATCTCCAGCAGTGGACGGGCCAGCGTCACCCCGGCGTACTCCCGGGTGGCCGGCATTCCGGCGAGCCCGCGCGGGCCGGCGCCCCGGGCCAGCGCGAGCAGCACGGTCTCGGCCTGGTCGTCGCGGGTGTGCCCGAGCAGCACGGCGCTGGCGTCGTGCCGGCGGGCGGCCTCGACCAGGGCCCGGTAGCGCGCCTCCCGGGCCGCCGCCTCCGGCCCGCCCGGCCGGCCGGCGACCTGGACGGTCGCCACCTCGATCGGCGCGAACCCCTGCCCGCCGGCCCACCGCGCGACGTCGGCGGCCCGGCGTGCCGAGCCCTCCTGGAGGCCGTGGTCGACGGTGACCAGCCCGGCCGGCACGCCCAGCCGGGGCGCCACGAATGCGGTGCCGGCGGCCAGCGCCAGCGAGTCGGCGCCGCCCGAGCAGGCGATGAGGACCGGCCGGTTCCGGGGTACGCCGTGCAGCGCCCGCCGGACGGCGACCCGGATCGCCGCGACCGGCGGCGGCAGGGCGGCCACGACCGGCTCAGCCGGTGGCGGCGACCGGGCCGACCGGGCCGTGCACCCGGGCCACCCAGGCGTCCGGGTCGGAGAGTTCCTCCAGCCGGGGCAGGGTCAACGGCGAGCTGAAGATCCGGTTGAAGCCCTCCATGCCGACCCGGTCCACCACGCCGTGCACGAACTTGCGGCCCTCGGCGTACTGGCGCATCTTGACGTCGACCCCGAGCAGCTTGCGGATCGCCTTCTCCAGCGGGTTGCCGGACTCGCGGCGCCGGTTGAACTTGGCCCGGATCGACTCGACGCTCGGGATGACCTCCGGCCCGACGCCGTCCATCACGAACTCCGCGTGCCCCTCCAGCAGGGTCATCAGCGCGGTCAGCCGGTCGAGTACGGCCCGCTGGCCGGGCGTCTGCACGATGTCCAGCACGCTGGCCCGGCTCTCCGGGTTGCGGATCGAGTCGGAGAGGGTGCCGACGCCCCGGCGGATCCGGTCGAGGAAGTTGTCGCCGCCGGCCTGGGAGGCGTCGACGAACGCCTGCACCTCGCCGAGAAAGTGCCCGCGCATCCACGGCACGGCGGTGAACTGGGTGCGGTGGGTCACCTCGTGCAGGCAGACCCAGAGCCGGAAGTCCCGGGGATCCGCCTGCAACTTCCGCTCGACCTCGACGATGTTCGGGGCGACCAGCAGCAGTTGGCCAGGGTCGGCGGAGAAGACCTCGTACTGGCCGAGGACCCGGCCGGAGAGGTAGGCGAGCACCGTGCCGGCCTGCACCCCGGTCAGCCGGGAGCCGATCGTGTCGGTGATCACCCCCGGCGGCTTGTCCCCGGAGAGGCGGGTGATCAGCGGGGTGATCACCTCACGCAGTCCGGCGATGTTGGTCGCCGCCCAGTCCCGCCGGTCCACCACCCGCACCGGCGGATGGGCCACCTGCGAGCGCAGCCCGGTGTACGCCAGCACGTGACCGGCCGCCTCGTCGGTCAGCCGGCGCAGCTCGGACACCACCTCGGTCGCCTCGTCGTACGAGACCCGCGGTCCCGACTTTCCCAACGCCCCTGCGGTGGCGGCGGCCAGATCCCAGTCCACGAACTGCGCCATACCACCACCGTACCCGGGTGCTCACACCGTTACCTTTCAGTGCGCTTTAGTGAGCACACGATCGGCCGCCCTGCCTTCCGGTAGGGCGGTCCCGGTCTTGCCCGCCGGGGCGGGGCCGGGTTCACGCTTCGTAGCCACCTGCCCGTGTACGCGGGTCTTCTGGTCGGCTCCACGTGCTGCCACCGGGCCACTCCCGGCGGTTTCGAACTCGGCCGCGAGAGCAGCCAGATTGCGCGCAGCGTTCAGGTCTCGATCGAGGACCAGGCGGCATGCGGTGCAGGTGTAGGTGCGCTCGGACAGGGCCAGCTTGGCTTTCACCGCGCCGCAGCCTGAGCAGGTCTTCGATGACGGGTACCAGCGGTCGGCCACGATCAGCCGGCTACCGCTCCAGACGCTTTTGTAGGCGAGCTGGTGTCGCAACTCGGCGAAACCGGCGTCGGCGATGTGCCGGGCCAGCCTGCGGTTACGCAGCATCCCGGCCACGTTCAGGTCTTCGACCACGATCGTGCCGTACTCGCGGGCCAGTTCGCTGGTCAGCTTGTGCAGCCCGTCGCGGCGCAGGTTCGCCACCCGCGCATGGGCGCGGCCGAGCCGGGCCACCGCGCGTTCCCACCGTTTCGACGGCCGCCGCCCGATCCGCCGGTCGGGTCCGGTCTTGCGCGACAACGCCCGACCCATCTGCCGGAGCCTGATCTGCGCGGCGACCAGGTGGCGTGGGTTGTCGACCAGCTCACCGGTGGACAGCACCGCGAGGTTCGTGATCCCGACGTCGACACCGACCACGGCGTCCGGCCGGGCCGGGGTCCGTTCGGCTCGTTCGACTTCGACGGTGAACGACACGTGCCAGCGTCCACCGTCGCGGCGCACGGTCGCGGACATGATTCGTGCTGTCCCCGCTTCGAGTCGGCGGGCGAGCTTACGGGCGGATTCGTGGAGCTTCAACCGGCCCAACCGGGGCAGCACCACGTGCATCCGGTCGGGCTCGACCCGGATCGCCCCGGTGGTGAACCGCACGCTGGGTGTGGTCCGGCGGCGTGACTTGAACCGGGGAAACCCGACCGGGCGACCGGCCCGCTTACCCGAGCGGGAGTCGGCCCAGTTCTTCAGTCCGCGTGCCAGGGCGTCCAGGCCGGTGTTGAACGCCTCCTTCGACACCTCGCCCCACCACGGTGCCGCCTCGGCCTTCGCCTCGTTCCATGCCTGGCGCAGCCCGGCCAAAGACCAGGACGGCGAAGGCGTCAGAAGTTCGTCCGGCACACCATAGGCGCGCTCGGCATTCCGCTGGTCCATGACCGCCTTGACCCGGGCCAACGCCCAGTTATGCGCGACGCGAGCCGCCCCGGCGTGCGCGTACGCGTCGCGTTCCTGGCTTGGGGTGAGGTCGAGGGCGAACCGGTACGCCTGGATCGTCCTCACGCTGGGTCGTCCCCGATGGTTGCGGCCTCAACCGCGCGGCGAGCCCGGTTCGCGGCAGCGCGACGGCCGTACAGGCGGGCGCACAGCGACGTCAGAATCTCGGTCACGTCGCGCACGAGGGCGTCGTCGACCTCGGCCGGGTCGACCACCAGCAGCCGGCGGCTGTGCGCGGTGAGGGCAGCTTCGACGTATTCGGCACCGAACCCGGCGAACCGGTCTCGATGCTCCACCACGATCGTCGTCACAGCCGGATCGCGCAGCAAAGCGAGGAGCTTCTTACCGTGCCCGTTCAGTGCGGACCCAACCTCGGTAACCACGCGATTCACGGCGAGGTTCTGCCCAGTGGCCCACATGGTGACCCGGGCGACTTGCCGGTCCAAATCCGGCTTCTGATCGGCGGACGAAACCCGGGCGTACACCACTGTCTGCCCGGTGCTGCCGGTCAAGCCGGTGACAGGCTCACCGACCACGATAAGCCGGCCCAGCCGATACGTCGGAACGGGCAGCGTCCCGGACTCGTACCGCCTCCGTGCGGTCGCGTACGAGATTCCGGTGGCCGCTGCCCACTCCTTCAGATTCACGCCGCTACTCTAGCCGGCTAGTGAGCACTAGTGACGACCGAAGCGCCACCAGTTGTTGCCCCCCACCCCCTGCCTAGCAGGGTCAGCGGCAGCCGCACCGGGCCAGGGTGGTGACGATCCGGTCCAGCTCCGGCTGCGCCTCGTACTGCCCCACCGGCACCTTGTTGGCGAGTACGGCGAAGGCCAGCAGCCGGCCGTCGGCGGTGGTCACCACGCCGGAGATCGCGTGCACCCCGCTCAGCGTGCCGGTCTTGGCCCGCACCACCCCCGCTCCGGCCGTGGTCGCCCTCGCGCCGGACCGGTCGAACCGGTCGCTGAGCGTGCCCGACCAGGCCGCCACCGGCAGCCCCGGGAAGAGGTCGGCGAGTTCCGGCCGGGTCCGCTTGGCAGCCATCGTCAGCACGTCGGTCAGCAGGCTCGGGGTGACCCGGTTGGCCCGGGACAGCCCGCTGCCGTCGGCGAGCGCACTCTCCGCCGCCGGCAGCCCCAACTCGCCGACCATCTCGTCGACCGCCTCGGCCGCGCCGACGAAGGAGGCCGGCTTGTCCCGGCTCAGCGCGACCTGCCGGGCCAGCGCCTCGGCCACCACGTTGTCGCTCTCCCGGAGCATGAACTCGACCAACCGGATCATCGGCGGCGAGGAGACCCGGCCCAGTTCGGTGCCGGCGCTGGGGAGGCCGGGGCTGGCGCTGGCCGCCGCGGCCGGGGCGGTGGCGGCCGCCGCCGGCGCCTTGCCGATCACCACCGCCGAGTTGGGCAGCCCGAACTGCCTGGCGAAGGCCCGCCCGGCGGCCTCGTCGGGCTTGGCGTACCGCTCCTGGCCCCGGCCCTTGTCCTCCGGGTCCTTCCGCGCGCCGTCGGTCATCAGGGCGGTGATCACCGCACCGAACCCGCCGGTGGGGATGTCCGAGTCCCAGGCCGGTTCGACGACCGGGCCGGGGAAGAGGGTGCCGTCGACGATCACCTTCGTCGGCGCGGTGCCGCCGAGCGCCTTCTTCACCTGCGCGGCGAGCCGGTCGAGCCGCCCGGCGCCCGGGTACCAGCCGGTGGCGTTCACCGCCAGCGTCGGGTCACCGGCACCGATGATCACCACCTCGCCCGGGTTCTGCCCGGCCACCACCCGGGTGGCGATCCGGTACGCCGGACCACGGGCCGCGAGTACGGCCGCCGCGGTGACCAGTTTGGTGGTCGACGCCGGGATGGTCGGCGTGTCCTGGCCGTTCTCGTACAGCGCCTGCCCGGTGACCGCGTCGACGACGGAGATGTTCACCTCCTTGCCGAGCGGGGACGAGGTGACCAACGGGCTCAGCGCGGCCCGCACGCCCGCCGGGGTGGGTGCCGGAGCGTTCGCCCCGGCGGCGGCCAGTACGGGTGGTGGTGGCGGTTCGGTCGGGTCGAGCGCGCCGGGGGTGGCCGAGCCGTCCCCGCCCAGCCAGCCGTCCACCGGGCCGGGGCGCACCACGGCCACCCCGGCGACCGCGAGCGCGAGCACCAGGGCGGTGGCGAGGACTCCGAGCAGCCTGCCCCGGCTCCGCCGCCCGGCCGGCGGTACCCCGCCGGGCACCGCCCCGCCGGCGGTCACCCCCGGCGGCGGGCTGCCCGGCGGCGTACCCGGTGGGAGCGTGCCGTTGCCGGAAGCCGGCGTGCCCGGCCCGCCCGGTGCGCCGGAGCCCGGCCGCCCGGGCCAGGCCGGCGGCGCGGGCCGGTCGGACCAGGCAGAGGGGTCGGTCGGGGCCTTCCCCGGTCCACCGGGCGGCACGGGCACGGCCTGCCCCGACCACCCGGCCGCGCCGGCCGGCGGAACGGGTACGGCCTGCCCCGACCAGCCGGGCGCGGCACCGGACGGCGGAATCGGCACGCTCTGCCCGGACCAGCCGGCGGCGCCGGGTGGCGGGGCGGCCCGGCCGGACCCGGCCGGCGACCCGAATGAAGGATTCGCGGTGTTCGACGGCGGGATGGGCAGGTTGGTCGGCAGCGGCACGGCGGCCCGGCCCCGGACCGGCGCAGACCCGGCGGGCGGCTGCGACCCGCTGGCGCCCGGCACCACCACGCGGCCCTGTGCCGGGTGCTCCGGCGGGTTCTCTCCGGTCAGGCCCGAGTGTGAATCTTCACTCCCCACCGGCCCCTCCTCCCCGTCGAATTCTGCCTAGGCGACACTACTTTGGTCCGAACACCGCACCGGGGCCGGCGCCGCAAGGTGAATCGCGAGATCACCCGCGCAGGTGCCGACTGTTGTGGTTCCGTTGGCCAGCGCCGGCAAACGAGGGAGCGTGCGAGATGGATTTCGACGTCACGGTTGAGATCCCCAAGGGTCACCGCAACAAGTACGAGGTGGACCACGCGACCGGCCGGATCCGGCTGGACCGGACCCTCTTCACGTCGACCCAGTACCCGGCGGACTACGGTTTCATCGAAGGCACCCTGGGTGAGGACGGCGATCCACTCGACGCTCTGGTGCTGGTACCCGAACCCACGTTCCCAGGTTGCCTCATCCGGTGCCGGACGATCGGCATGTTCCGGATGACGGACGAGAAGGGCGGCGACGACAAGGTCCTCTGCGTGCCGTACGAGGACCCGCGCCAGGAGCACCTGCGGGACATCCACCACCTCGGCGAGTTCGACCGGCTGGAGATCCAGCACTTCTTCGAGGTGTACAAGGACCTGGAACCAGGCAAATCGGTCGAGGGCGCCACCTGGGTCGGTCGGACCGAGGCGGAGGCGGAGATCCGGACGTCCTTCCGCCGGCACCAGGAAGCGGTCGAACGGGGCGAGTCGCCGCACTGACCCCCGGCAGCACAGCAACCGGCCGGTGGCACCGTCAGGGACCACCGGCCGATTTCGTCGGTCATCACGGCCCGCCCGCCGGGATGGGACGGGGCGCGGGGTCAGCCCACCCGCACAGTCAGCCGAGCAGGCCGCGGGCCTGGGCGTACAGGCCGAGCACCGCGCAGGCCACCGGCACCACCGCGATCACCATCAGGGTGTCGATGATGTCGGCGGTGCGGCCCAGGTAGGGCCCGGGCTCCCGCTTCGAGTAGGTCGCGCCGGCCCCGATCACCACCAGGGCGAGCACCAGGCCGCCGGCGGTGAGCAGCAGCAGGCCGGTCTCCTGCATCCGGAACAGCAGGGCGATTCCGAGCACCACGGCGGAGCCGATCCCGGCCGCCATCAGCGGTACCCGTTGCCGGACCGTGACGAAGAGCCGGGACCGCAGCAGCAGGGCCGCCGCCGAGACGGCGACCATCAGCCGGCCGGAGAACCCGCCCGAGGCCACCAGCACCAGCGCCGCCACCACGGCGAGTACGGCGTGCCCGACCAGCATCCCGGTGAGCATCTCCTCGGTGCGGGCGACCGCCGCGAAGACCCGCCCCCGGTCGGGCCGCTCCCGCGCGCCGCTCTGCACCGGGGTCGAGGCCGTGAAGCCCTCCGCCGCCTCGGCACCGGTGGGCAGCGTGATCGGCGGCATCGGCAGCTTGCCGAACCGGATCGCCAGCAGCGGCAGCATGCCGATCGCGCAGACCAGCGCGGCCATCAGGATCGCGGCCGACCCGGCCGCCGAGAGCAGGAACCCGACCAGCGCGGTCAGCGCGCCGAGCAGCCCGACCGAGACACCGGCGGCGAAGACCCGCAGACCGGCGGCGACCCCGACCATGCCGAGCACCGCGATCAGCAGCAGCGCGACCGAGCCGGCCAGTGCCTCCGGCGCACCGAGCCAGCCGATCCAGCCGACCACGCCCACCGGGTCACCGGAGGCGACCAGCAGGGCACCGCCGAAGAAGGCGAACGGCATCGCGTACCCGCCGAGGGCGGCACCGGCGGTGGCGTCCCCGTACGCCCGGGAGGCGACCACCGCGCTCAGCGACAGCAGCACGGCCGCACCGAGCGCGACGAAGGCGCCGAACTCCCAGAGTGTGCCGCCGGCGATCACCGCGAGCAGGCAGATCGCGAGCAGAGCGCCCGCCGCGCCGAGCGTGCCGATCCGGGTGTTCCGGCCGGACCAGGCACTGCCCCGGCGCCTCGCCCCGTCGGCGATCGCCTCCACCACGTCGTCGTATTCCAGCTCCGGCCACTGCGCCCGGGCCGGCACCAGGTGCAGCACGTCGCCGTCGCGCACCCCCTGCGGCAGCAGGGCCTTGCCGGCGGCCAGCGGTTCGCCGTCGGTACGGCGCAGCAACCACCCGCCGTGCTTCTCGCCGTCGTCGGCCAACCCCTCGCCGGCATGCCGGAGAACTTCGGGCAGGAGTTCGGCCAGCGGCAGGTGTTCGGGCAGCGCGACGTCCACCCGTCGTTGCGGCGCGCTGATCGTGACGCGGGCGAGCCCGGTACTCATCGACAGTCCTCCATCGAGGGGGCAACCCATGGCTGCGCGGACGACCGCACTTTACCTAGGATGGGTCACACTCGTCCGACCGAGCGCGATGACATTTGCGACGCGGGGGCGTCGGATGGCCCGCCAGGACGGTCAACTGCTCCGCTGGCGCGGCCTTAGGGGAGGTCTCTCACATGGACACGGGTAGCCAGGGCCGGAGCGGCAGGAACCGCGCCGGACGTGCCCCGGAGCTCGACGTACGGCCGGGTGGCGGCTGGTCCGGGCAGGTGGGCACCGATCGGCGGGACAGCGCGGACCGGCCGGCGGGAGGCGACCGATGAGCACTGTCGTCATCAAGCGCCCGCCGCGCCGGCCGGCGCCGGACATCCCGACCGGCGAACTCGCCGTCGAGGCACCGCCGGAGATCCCGCAGGCGACCGGCGGCAAGTGGCAGCAACTGATGATGGTGCTGCCGATGCTCGGTGGCTCCGTCGCGATGGCGATGATGTTCGGCCGGGGCCAGAGCGGCCCCTCCTCGTACGTCATCGGCGCGCTGTTCGGCGTCTCCTCGCTCGCCATGGTGGCGTCCTCCTGGGGCAGCGCCTCCGGTTCGCCGAAGAAGTCGGAGATGATGCAGGCCCGCCGGGAATACCTGCGGCACCTGGCCACGCTCCGGCGCCGGGTCCGGGAGACCGCGGCGAAGCAGCGGGCGGGCCTCTTCTACCGGCATCCCGACCCGGCCCAGCTCTGGTCCACTGTGGGTAGTTACCGGGTCTGGGAGCGGCGCCCCAGCGACGGCGACTTCGGTGTCGTCCGGGTCGCGGTCGGCCCGCAGACCCTGGCCACCCCGCTGGTGCCGCCGGTGACCCGGCCACTGGAGGACCTGGAGCCGATGACCGCCGGTGCGCTGCGCCGGTTCCTCGACGCGTACTCGGTGGTGCCGGACCTGCCGGTGGCGCTCTCCATCCGGGGCTTCGCCCGGGTTTTCGTCCGCAACGCGCCCAGCCAGCGCGACCAGTCCCGCGAGCCGGCCGGCGGCGACCCGCAGGCGCTGGCCCGAGCGGTGCTCACCCAGCTCTCGGTCTTCCACGCCCCCGAGGAGCTGCTGATCGCGATCTGCGCCGGCCCTGAGCGCCGGGCCCGGTGGGAGTGGGCCAAGTGGCTGCCGCACGCCCACCACCCGACCGCCGTCGACGCGCTCGGCCCGGTACGCCTGGTGGCCAGCTCCGCGGTCGAGCTGGAGAAGCTGATCGACGACGTGGTCGGCAACCGCTCCCGGTTCAGCCTCTCCGGCCCGGCGACCGACGGCCCGCACGTGGTGATCGTGCTCGACGGCGGCGACCTCAACGGTACCAGCTACCTCGCCGGGGACAGTGGCATCGACGCGGTGACCATCATCGACCTGGACAGCCCGCCACCCCGGCTGCTGGACCGGGCCATGCTGGTACTGGAGACCGACGGCGGCCGGCTGAACACCTACTCGATGGACGGGCAGGCCGAGGTCGGCACCCCGGACCGGCTCAGCGTCGAGGAGGCCGAGGCGGTCGCCCGCCGGCTCGCCCCGCTGCGGCTCGCCGCCGCGCAGAAGGGCTCCTCGGACGACTCGCTGGTCAAGGAGATGACCCTGGGCGAGCTGCTCGGGGTCGGCGACCCGGAGAACTTCAGCACCGTGCAGGGCTGGGCGCCCCGGCCCAACCGGGACAAGCTGCGGGTGCCGATCGGCGTCGGCGGCGACGGCGGCGTGGTCGACCTGGACCTCAAGGAGTCCGCACAGGACGGTATGGGCCCGCACGGCCTGCTCATCGGCGCCACCGGTTCCGGAAAGTCCGAGCTGCTGCGCACCCTCGTGCTCGGGTTGGCGGCGACGCACTCGTCCGAGGCGCTCAACTTCGTACTGGTCGACTTCAAGGGTGGTGCGACCTTCGCCTCGCTGGACCGGCTGCCGCACACCGCCGCCGTGATCACCAACCTCGCCGACGAGCTGCCGCTGGTCGACCGGATGGTCGACGCCATCAACGGCGAGATGATCCGCCGGCAGGAACTGCTGCGCAAGGCGGGCAACTACGCCAACCTGAAGGACTACGACAAGGCCCGCTCCGGTGGCGCCGCACTGGCACCGCTGCCCTCGCTGCTGATCATCTGTGACGAGTTCTCCGAGCTGCTCAGCGCCAAGCCCGACTTCATCGACCTCTTCGTGCAGATCGGCCGGCTGGGCCGGTCGCTCGGGGTGCACCTGCTGCTCGCCTCGCAGCGCCTGGAGGAGGGCCGGCTGCGCGGGCTCGACACGCACCTGTCCTACCGGATCGGTCTGCGGACCTTCTCCGCGCTGGAGTCCCGGGCGGTGCTCGGGGTGCCGGACGCCTACGAGCTGCCCCGGGCGCCGGGGCACGGCTACCTGAAGTTCGGCACCGAGCCACTGGTCCGGTTCAAGGCGGCGTACGTTTCGGGGCCCTACCAGAAGGCCACCACGGGTGGGCCGGGCGCGCAGGGCTACACCGGTCCCCGGCTGCTGTCGTACTCGACGCACTTCGTGCCGGTGCCGAAACCGGTGGTGCCGGCCACCCCGAAGCCGGCCCCGGAGGACCCGGCGGCGCAGAGCCTGCTCGACGTGATGGTCTCCCGGCTGGTCGGCCAGGGCCCGCCGGCCCACCAGGTGTGGCTGCCGCCGCTGTCCCAGGCTCCGGCCCTGGACGAGATCCTCGGCCCGGTGGTCACCGACCCGTCCCGGGGGCTCACCTTCGGCAACCCCGAGCTGCACGGCGCGCTCCAGGTGCCGGTCGCGATGATCGACAAGCCGTTCGAGCAGCGGCGTGACCTGCTCTGGCTCTCCCTGGAGGGCGGCGCTGGGCACGTGGCGGTGGCTGGCGGCCCGCAGTCCGGCAAGTCGAGCCTGCTCCGTACCCTGATCTGCGGGCTGGCGCTCACCCACACCCCGGCCGAGGTGCAGGTCTACTGCCTCGACTTCGGTGGCGGCTCGCTCGCCGCGCTGCGCGACCTGCCGCACGTCGGCGGGGTCGCCGGGCGGTCCGAGGCGGCGGCGGTGCGGCGTACCGTGGGCGAGATCTCCACCCTGCTCAACGAGCGCGAGCAGCGCTTCGCCGAGCTGGGCGTGGAGTCGATGCCGGCGTACCGGAAGCGGCGGGCCTCGGCCGGCGGCGTCGGGGTCGGCGCGGACCCGTTCGGTGACGTGTTCCTGGTCGTCGACGGCTGGCCCACCCTGCGCGGCGAGTACGACGACCTGGAGCCTCTGGTCACCGACATCGCCACCCGTGGCCTGTCGTACGGCGTGCACGTGGTCGCGGCGGCGCCCCGCTGGATGGACTTCCGGCCGGCGATCCGCGACCTGTTCGGCTCCCGGCTGGAGCTGCGGCTCGGTGACCCCACCGACTCGATCGTCTCCCGCAAGGCGGCGGCGAACGTGCCGGAGAAGTCGCCGGGTCGCGGCATCACCGCCGAGAGCCTGCACTTCCTGACCGTGCTGCCGGAGCTGTCCAGCCTCGGCGGCGGGCAGACCCAGGCACTGGTCAAGGCGGTCGCCGGCAACTGGAGCGGGGCACCGGCCCCCCGGGTCCGGCTGCTCCCGCCGGTGCTGCCCTACGCCGACCTGGACGTCGCCGGTGCGGCCGGCCTGCGGCTGCCGATCGGCATCTCCGAGGCCGACCTCCAGCAGGTGTCGATCGACTTCGCCTCCGAGCCGCACTTCCTGCTCTTCGGCGACGCCGAGTGCGGCAAGTCGTCCTTCCTGCGGGCGCTGGCCACCTCGATCACCAGCCGGTACACCCCGGAGCAGGCCCGGATCATCCTGGTCGACTTCCGGCGCAGCCTGCTGGGCGTGATCCAGTCCGACCACCTGATCGGGTACGGCACCGCCGCCCAGGCGACCAGCGAGCTGATCGAGTCGGTCGCCGGCTACATGCAGCGCCGGCTGCCCGGGCCGGACGTCACCCCGCAGCAGTTGCGGGACCGCTCCTGGTGGACCGGGCCCGAGCTGTTCGTACTCGTCGACGACTACGACCTGGTCGCCACCGGCCCGAACAACCCGCTGCTGCCGCTGGTGGAATATCTCCCCCAGGCCCGGGACGTCGGTCTGCACCTGGTGCTGACCCGGCGTTCGGGTGGCGCCTCCCGGTCGCTCTACGAGCCGATCATCCAGCGCCTCCGGGAGCTCTCCTCCCCCGGTCTGGTGATGTCCGGCAGCAAGGACGAGGGCGCCCTGATCGGCTCGGTACGCCCCGGCCCGATGCCGCCCGGCCGGGGCCGGCTGGTGACCCGGAAGGAAGGCATCCGGCTGGTGCAGCTCGCCTACCTCCCATCGACCTGACCCTTTTCCGAGCCCGAGGGCCCGGCCGACCTGATCACCAGGGCGACCGGGCCCTCGGTCTCGCGGCGGTGGACAGTGGATCTCAGATCGGTTGCAAAGTTTCACCACGCGACGGGGGTGAAACGGGGTAACCTCCGTGCATCATGTGTCCCCCGGGGTGAAATGACCATGCTGTGACCAGGCTGCCGCATATACATCAGAGTGCTGTCGCCCGGGTCGCCGGAGCGGCCTTGCTCGCCACGGCCGGGATCGCCGGATCGCTGTTCGGCCCGCGTCCGGCACCGGCGACCGCCGCCGTGTCGGCGCCGCCGGTCAGCCTGCCTGTGCTGGCCGACCCGGTGCGGGACGAGCAGTGGCAGTTGGACGAGTTCGACGCCAGGGCGGTCTGGCGGGTCGCCACCGGCAAGGGCGTCACGGTCGCGGTGGTCGACTCCGGGGTCGACGCCTCGCACGCGGACCTCGCCGGGCAGGTGCTGCCCGGCATCGACCTGGTCGCGGGGAGCGGCAACGGGCAGACCGACCCGGTCGGACACGGCACCACCGTCGCCGCACTGATCGCCGGACGCAATGACGACACCCGGGGCGTGGCCGGGCTCGCCCCCAAGGCCAAGATCCTGCCGGTCCGGGTGCTCGACGAGGAGAACCGCTACGACGACGCCCTGATCGTGGCGAAGGGCGTCCGGTGGGCGGTCGACAACGGCGCCCAGGTGGTGAACCTGTCGCTCGGCGGCACCGGGGAGAGTCCCGCGCTCGCCGCCGCCCTCGACTACGCCTTCGCCCGGGACGTGGTCGTCGTCGCCTGCACCGGCAACCTGGGATCGTCCGCCGGCAAACGGGTCTGGTATCCGGCCCGCGAGCCGGGAGTGGTCGCGGTGGCGGGCCTGGAACGCGAGAGCGACGCGCTCTGGTCCGGCTCGATCACCGGCCCCGAGACCGTGCTCTCCGCCCCGGCCACCGGGTTGACCGGCGCCCGGCCGGGTGGTTTCTGGCGGGTCCAGGGCACCAGCTTCGCGTCGCCGCTGGTGGCCGCGGCGGCGGCCCTGGTCAGGTCACACTGGCCGAAGATGTCCGCCGGGGACGTGGTCAACCGGCTCATCAACACCGCCCGGGACGTCGGGCCGTCCGGCCGGGACGACCGGTTCGGCTTCGGCGTCATCGACCCGGTCGCCGCGTTGAACGGCGAGGTGTCGAGCGTACGGGCCAATCCGCTGGACGACGGCGCGGCGCCGCCCGGCGTCGCCGGCTTCGGCTCGGCGCCCGGTCAGGAGTCGACGACTCCACCGCCCAGCGACGGAGCGGAGACCGTGGGCACGGCGGCGGCGTCCGGCCGCTCGGCCGACTGGACCGCCCAGGCGGCGGGCGACCAGGTCAGCCATCCACTGCCCAGGCTGTGGAGCGGCGGCGGCGTCCTCTTCCTGCTGGTCGTCGCCGGGGCGGTGCTGGTGGTCCGGCGCCGGTTCCACCGCGACCGCCCCTGACACCACCACCGAGCGGTGCCGTTCCGCCGCCGGTCCCCCGTCACCGTCTCGCCACCGGTCCCCGGTCAGGTGCAGGCGCCGGTGTTGGTGACCCGGGTCCGTTCCAGCCCGGTGCTGGCGGTGGAGCGAGCCTCGTCGGCCGTCACCGCAAAGCCGGTGTTCGGGTCGTCGGCCGCCGCCGCGAAGATCACCCCGAGCACCTGGCCGTCCGGGGCCACCAGCGGGCCGCCGGAGTTGCCGCTGCGGACCAGACCCCGGATCGTGTAGATCTCCCGGTTGACCCGGCCCGACTCGTAGATGTCCGGACCGGCGATCTCGCCGACGTCGCGAATCCGGGCCGGCTGGGCGTTGTAGGGCCCGTCCAGCGGGAACCCGAGCACGATGGCGTCGTCCTCGATCGCCGCCTCACCGGTGGCGAACCGCATCACCGGGGCGGACATCTCCGGCACGTAGAGCACCGCCAGGTCGCGGTCCGGGTCGTAGACGACCACCCGGGCGCTGTGCCGCTCGCCGGCCACCTCGACCTGGACGCTCCGGGTGCCGGCCACCACGTGCGCGTTGGTCATCACCCGGTTCTCCGCGTACACGAAACCGGAGCCCTCGATCCGGCGGGAGCAACTGGGGGCGTTGCCGAGCACCTTCACGACCGAGCGTCGCCCGTTCACCACCACCTGGGAGCCGGCCAGTGCCGGGTCGGGCGAGGCCACCTCGCGGGAGCGGGTCGGGGTCAGCCCGCCGAACACGTCCGGGAAGCCGTTGGTGTCGACCGTGTCCCGCAGCGCCTCGGAGAGCGCCTGCGCCTCCGGCGGCAGTACCCGGTCCACCACCGTCAGCAGCGCACTGTTGCGGACCGCGCTGGCCAGCCAGGGCAGCGAGGAGGAGGCCAGCGGGACGGCCACCAGCCAGGCCACCAGGAGTACGGCGAACAGCGAGACCAGCGCCCCGCCGACGTCGTCGGCCGTCCGGCCGGCCTGGCTGGTGATGGCGTGCCGCAGGTGTGAACCGAGCCAGCCGGCGAGAGCCTGACCGAGCACCGCCAGGCCGAAGATCGAGACCAGCGCGACCACGACCCGGGTCGAGTTGCTGGTGAACTGCTCCGCGAGCAGCGGACCGACCTGCAACCCGATCAGGGCGCCGCCGAAGAAGCCGGTGAAGGAGAGCAGACCGATGACGAATCCCTGCCGGTAGCCGCTGATCGCGAACAGCAACATGAGCAGGATCAGAACGACATCCACCACCGACACCCGTTCAGGGTACGGGGGAGACCTGGAAATGCCCTGGGCCACCGGCGCTTACCGCCGAATCGGTTTCCGAATCTCCCGCCGCGAGCCTTCCGCCCAGCCCACCGCGAGCACCGCGCCCCGAGCCGCCGGATGGCCGGTCAGGAGGGGGTTGCCGGTCCGGTCAGCTCGTCCGCCGTGTCGGGTGTTCCTCCGCGCCGGGTGCGGGGCTCGGGGGCGGGCTCGTCGGCGGAAGGTCGAGTATCCGGTCCTGCGGCCAGGGTCTCGCCCAGCCGGCCATCTCCAGCAGTGTGGCGAGCACCCCGGCCGTGAAGCCCCAGACCAGCATGCCCCGGGCCTGGAAGGCCGGGCCGATCCAGCCGCTGGGGTGGCGTACCCGGACCCGGTTGGCCGGGTCGACGAGTTCGGCGATCGGCAGCCGGGCGACGTGTGCCACCTCGGCCGGCTCGCGGGAGTGCACCGGGTGGGGCCGGTGCCACCAGGCGAGTACCGGGGTGACCACGAAGTCGCTGACCGGAATCCACAGCTTGGGCAGTTGGGCCAGCACGGTGACGCTGCTCGGGTCGAGACCGACCTCCTCGTGCGCCTCCCGCAGCGCGGTCGCCGCCGCGTCCTCGTCGTCCGGATCGCAGGCCCCGCCCGGAAAGGCCGGCTGCCCGGCGTGGGTACGCAGGGTCGCGGCCCGTTGCAGGATCAACACGTCGAGCCCGTGCTCCGGCTGCTCGCCGAGGAGCACGAGTACGGCGCTGGCCCGCCCGCCGTCGGCGGGGGTGCGTACCCGGGTGAAGTCCTCGGTGCGCGCCGACCGGACCCGGGTGAGCAGCGGCTCGCACCACGCCGGAATTTCGTACTCGGTCACGACGGCACCGCCACCCCCAGGTGCCGGCGGACCAGCGTGGCCAGCTCGGCATCGTCGAGGGCACCTGACTCGTCGCGGTGCCGGATCCGCCCCTCGGCGTCCACCAGGAGCGTGACCGGCAGTACGGCCCGGCCGCCCAGCTCGGTCAGCAGCCTCTTGTCGCGGTCGTAGAGGCTGGGAAACTCCAGCCCGAAGTCCTCGCCGATCGACTGGGCGGCGGGTCGGGCGTCCCCGCTGTTCACTCCGACCACCCGGAGCCGGTCGCCGGCCCGTTCGGCGAGCCGCTGGAAGGCGGGCAGTTCCTTCCGGCAGGGCGCGCACCACGAGGCCCACAGGTTGACGACGGCCGGCCCGCGCAGCTCGCCGACGGCGACCTCGCCGCCCCCGACGAAGCAGGGCAGGCTCAGCGCCGGCAACAACCGACCCGACCCGGGTGTCGGGCTGGCCGGGCCGCCGGGCGCGGCGAGCGGGGCGGTCAGGGCGGCGCAGTCGGCGAAGGCGGCCGTGGTGGCGCTCTCCTCCCCACCCGGCGCCGCGCCGGCCTCCGGCTCCGCGTCCGGTCCGGTGCAGGCGGCGGCGAGCAACACCAGTGCCAGCAGTGGCCCGCCCAGGATCCGCCGCTTCACGGGGTGTCGCCGACGGCGGCGGTCGCCGGCACCAGGTCGGGATCGACCCCCGCCTGCACCGCCAGCTCGCGGGCCCGGGGGCCCTTGAGCAGTTTCGCGGCGGCGGCCGGGTCGGTCGGGCCGAGGCCGTAGGAGGGGCAGAGCCGGGCCAGGGTGCAGGCGCCGCAGGCGGGCTTGCGGGCGTGGCAGACCCGCCGGCCGTGGAAGATCACCCGGTGCGAGAGCATCGTCCAGTCGCGCCGCTCGAACAGCGCGCCGACGGCGTGCTCGATCTTGACCGGGTCGGTCTCGGTGGTCAGCTCCCAGCGGTGCACCAGCCGGTCGAAGTGGGTGTCGACGGTTATCCCCGGCACCCCGAAGGCGTTGCCGAGGATGACGTTGGCGGTCTTGCGACCGATCCCGGGCAGGGTCACCAAATCGGCCAGCCGGCGGGGCACCTGGCCGTCGTACCGCTCGACGAGCTGGCGGCCGAGGTTGATCAAGGAGTTGGTCTTGTTCCGGAAGAAGCCGGTGGGCCTGATCATCTCCTCCAGCTCGGCCCGGTCCGCCCCGGCGTAGTCGGCCGCGCTCGGATAGCGGGCGAACAGCTTCGGCGTCACCTCGTTGACCCGCTGGTCGGTGCACTGCGCCGACAGGATGGTCGCCACGGCCAGTTGCAGCGGTCCCTGGTGGTTGAGCTCGCAGTGGGCGTCCGGGTGCGTCTCGGTCAGCTCCCGGCCGATCCGCCGGGCCCGTCGCTTGCGGCCGAGATCGGATTCGACGGTACGCCGGCCCGGCCGCGCCGCCCGGATCGCCCGGGTCGCCTCGCCGGGCGTGACTGCGACTCCGGTCTGCGCGGAGTCGTCTCTGGCACTCACGCCGGCCAGCCTACGTCGCGGCGCCGACATCGACGCCGGGGAGCCCGACCCGGCCGAACCCTGGGAAGCCCGCCCGCCCCGGAGGCAGCCGGCCCGACGCCCCGCCTCGGCTCGCGACGCCCCGCCTCAGGTCACGACGCCCGGGTCTCGACGCACGACGGCCGGGTCTCAGCTCACGACGGCCGGGTCAGCTCGCGGCGGCCGGCGGGGTGATCTTGCCGTCGGCGGCGACCCGGGCGCCGGTCTTCGGGAAGTCAGATTTGCACAGGTCCCGGACCAGCCCGGCGGCCCGGCGCTGCGAGTCCATCGTCGGCTTGCCCGCGCCGTTCATGTACGTCGAGATGAGCTGCCCGCCCGCCCACTCGCCCTCGGCGGTCAGCGAGACCTTGAGCACGGCTCCCCAGCCGAGCCGGCCGTTGTTGCTGAGCGTCCCCTCGCCACCGGCGAAGTTGCCGAGGCTGTACGCGATCAGCCGGCCCTTGTAGAACTCCAGCGCCCGCATCACGTGCGGCCCGTGCCCCACCACCAGGTCGGCACCGGCGTCGATCATCGAGTGCGAGAACTTGATCGGGTCGCCCCGGTTCTCGCCCAGGAACATCTCGGTGCCCGGCCGGACCCGGGTCTTCTCCGAGCCCTCGCCGCCCATGTGCACCTGCACGACGACCAGGTCCGCCATGGTGGCGGCCTTCTGGATCACCTTCTTCGCCGAGCTGATGTTGATCAGGCTGTTGGACCAGGCGTACGACGAGAAGCCGGCCACCGCCACCTTGACGCCCTCGACGTCGACCACGGTGATCTGGTTGGGCGCGCCGGTGTGCTGGAGGTCGTACTTCTCCAGGGCCTCCTGGGTGTTCTCGTAGCCGGCCTCGCCGTAGTCGTACCCGTGGTTGTTGGCCTGGTTGAGCAGCTCGAAGCCGGCCTCCTTGAGGTGCGCCGCGTACGACGGCGGAGCCCGGAACTGGTGACAGCGGGTGGAGTTGGCGCCGCACTTGGAGGTCCCGGTGTCGTCGGTCAGCGGCTCTTCGAGGTTGCCCATCACCAGGTCGGCGTCGAGCGCCTTCTTGACCGAGTTGAAGAACCCCTTGCCACCGTTGGCCGGCAGCCGTCCGGGGGCGTTGCCCATCACGATGTCGCCGGTGGCGGACATGGAGATGACCTTGGGCGCCGGCTCCCCGGTCGGGGACGGGTCGGCCGAGGCGGAGCCGGCGGCGCTCGGCGCGGCCTGCGGCCCGGCCGGGTCGTCGCCGCCGAGCATGTCGAAGGCGGCCACTCCGGCCACCCCGGTGCCGAGGAGGACGGCGAGGACCGCGGTCACGACGAGGACGGTCCGGCCGGCGCTGCGGGGCGCCCGGCGGGACTTGGGGGTGGTCGGTTCGGTCTCGTACATCGCCCGGTGACAGTACCGGGATCGGGCAACCGGGGCGACCGTCGATCGGCCGATGTTGCCGTACCGCCTGTCGGGACTCCCCGAGGGTCACCTCCGGCCGGTCCCGGACGGTCCTCGACCCGCGTTCGGTCGACTACACCGGCGCCGTCACTTCAGGGTGATGGTGCCGGTGTTGCGGGTGTCCCGACGCTCGAACGCCGCCTTCCGGCCGTCGTCCTCGGTGACGGTGGCCCGGGTCCGGTAGGTCACCGACAGCTTCCGGGTCGTCGCCGGTACCCGGAACGCCTCGGACCAGGTGGCCGGAACCGTCAGCGTCGAACCCGGGGCCTGGAAGTTGGGCACCGTCAGCGTTGTACCGGCGGGGACCCGGAGCACCTGTCCGGCGGCGGTCCGGATGGTCAGGCTCCGGGACAGATCAATCTTGAACTTGACCCGGGTGGGGTTGGCGTGGAGTTTCACCCTGACGTACGTCCAGAGGGCGCCGTCCGGGGCCGCGCCCCGCTTCTGGTCGTACCGGCGCAGCTCGACCTCGATGTCGACGTCGATCAACGCGTCCCAACCCACGCCCGGATCCCGGCGGGCGACGGTGACGTAGTCGGCCAGCCGGGCGGAACCCGAGGCGACCGGCCGATCCCCCTCGGGTGGGGACGACGTCGGCGTCACCGGCTTCGGCGACGGTCCGACGAGCTTGCCGGTGCGGATGCTGATCGACTGGGTCTGCCCGCCCTCGGTGACGGCGAGGGTGGCGTCCGCCCCCGCCGGTACCGACACCACGACCACCCGGTTCGGCAGCAGCGCCGTCTCGCCGAGCTTCCGGGGCTCGCCGTCCACCAGCACCGCCGACTCCGGGAACCGGTTGGACAGCCGACGCGTGGGCTGCTCGGGCTCGGTCAGGTGGAGCATCAGGAACTCCCGGCCGTTACCGGCCAGCCAGGGAGCGGCCTGCGCCTGACCCCGCAGGCGCAGCTCCCGGACCGCCTCCTCGGTCAGTTCGCTCGCCACGCCGTACCGGCTCAGTGCCACCTCGTACTCCGCGCCGACGAGAACGGCGTCCTCGGGAAGTTCCCGCGACTCGATCTCCAGGTCGCCGAACGGATCCGAGAGTCGGGACGTGCCCTCGGCGACGAAGGTGTCGGGGACCGGAAGCAGGCGCGGCTCGTCGCCACCGCCACAGCCGGCCAATCCGCCGGTCAGCGCGAAAATCAGCAGGATGCCGCCGAGTCGTCGCATCGAATCGCTCCCCCGTACCACGACGCCGTGTCAGCCAGATCGACGTCAGTCATCATGGCCTACGCACGCTACCGCGGCAGCCCCGCCGGGCACCCGACCGTTGAGGTCACGACCGTCAGCGCTGCGACCAGGGGACGGTCGGTCGAGCGCCGCCCTCACGTACCGCCCGGCAGGCGGCGCGGGCCAGCGGGGCACCCCAGCGCGACCGTGGGCCGCCGTACGGGGCGGCGGGGCCGTCCGGCGGGCAGAGCACGGTCACCGCGTCGGTGGCGGTACCGGTGGCCGGCAGGCCCAGCTCGCGCAGCGCCTGCGCCTTCGCCTCGGTGATCGTCGCTACGGCGTTCACCAGTGCGGCGTCGCCGAGCCGTTCCGGCAACAGCGCGACGATGTTGACCGTGCCAACGTGGTCCACCGGACGGAGGCTGCGCCCGGGGGCCTCGGCCGCCCAGATCGGGGCACCGAGACCGACGGTGGCCCAGATCCGGACACCGCCGTCGTCGGCGGTCACCACCTCGGTCACGTCGACCCCGGTGAGCAGTCCGACCCCGGGTCCGTGCAGGCCGAGCCGGTCGGCCAGCTCGCCGAGGTGGACCTCCGGGTCGTCCCGGCGGTACGACATCGGCACGGTCGCGTTGACCACCCAGTGTCGTACCCCGATCCCGCCGCCGAGCGGCCCGGAGCTGATCGCCAGCGCCGGTCGGTCGAGCCGCCACACCAGCATCGGGACCTCCCGCCCCTCCTCGGCACGGTAGGTCAACGCGAGTTCACCAAGCACCGACCGACTCTAAGGTCCACCCCTTCGGTCGCCGCCGGGCCCGACCACCACCTGGACCCGGGCGTGAGCCCTGGACCCGCCCGGGCGGACACAGCAGCCGCCAAACCGGGCGTACCCCCGGGTTATCTGGGGTTACCCGCCCCGGCGCCAGATCAAGATTCCAGGGGTGCTCCTCCGATTACTCTTCACATGCGCCTAGACTTGGCGGCGCGCGCCGATCACCGGCCGGAACCCGGCCGCGGGCGGCTCGCGTGGGCGGAGGTGCGCGATGGACGAGGTGTTGGCTCGGAGCGGGATCTTCCAGGGCGTGGACCCCGAGGCTGCCGAGGCACTCGCGAAGGACATGGAGACGATCGAGGTCCGCAAGGGCGAGATCGTCTTTAACGAGGGCGAACCGGGCGACAGCCTTTATATCGTCCTGAGTGGCAAGATCAAGGTTGGTCGCCGGGCCGCTGACGGCCGGCAGAACCTGATCGCCGTGATGGGCCCGTCCGACATGGTCGGCGAGCTTTCGCTGTTCGACCCCGGCCCGCGTACGGCGACCGCCACCGCCGTGATCGACACCCGGCTCGCCCGGCTCCGCAAGCAGGCGCTGCGGCCGTGGCTGAACAACCGGCCGGAGATCGCCGAGCAGTTGCTCCGGGTACTCGCCCGCAGGCTGCGCCGGACGAACGACAACCTGGCCGACCTGATCTTCACCGACGTGCCCGGCCGGGTGGCGAAGAACCTGCTCCAGATGGCGGGCCGGTTCGGCACCCGGGACGGCGGCGTACTCCGGGTCACCCACGACCTGACCCAGGAGGAGATCGCCCAGCTCGTCGGCGCCTCCCGGGAGACCGTCAACAAGGCGCTGGCCGACTTCGCCTCGCGGGGCTGGCTGCGGCTGGACGGCAAGAGCATCATCATCCTCGACCCGGAGCGCCTGGCCCGCCGCGCCCGGGTCTGACCGACCACGTACGCCCTCGGCCCCGTACCACCACCGGGATGGTGCGGGGCCGATCCGCGCCCGCCGTGCACAGCGACCTCGCCAAGATCCTTGGCGAACTATGGTTCGCCGCGTGCCCTAATTTGCCAAGATTCCGAGACCGCCGGCAGCAGCGGCCGGCTCGCGGAGCGGGCCGGCAGTGGCAGGTAGCTGTCGCCGATCAGATCGAGGTAGGCCGCAGCGGTCAGGAAGGCCGGGCAGTCCGGGGTCACGCAGAGCGGGCAGCCGCCCCCGGCGGTGGGCCAGTGCGCGGCGACGATCCGCCGGGCGGCGAGCGTCAAGGTTTGCCGGGTGGCTCGCCGGGCCGCCCATTCGAGGAGTACGCAACCCGGCGCTGCGGACGGCGAGGAGTGCCAGCAGCGCTCGGCGGCCCGGCGCATCGCGATGACGGTCCGGGCGATCGCCAACCCCGAGCCGGCAACCCTTCCAGCGGGCTCCGTCATCGGCCGATGCCGTCGCGGCGGTAACCGCGCCGCCGGCCGTACCCGCCGGGCCTCGCCGGCCCGTCCACCTGCCCGCCGGAGGTCGGGTCTGCCGTGGCCGCCTGCCGTTCCGGTGGTTGCCGCTCGACCGGCGCGGCACCTTCGGCGTAGCAGCCTCGCTGGTCCGGGTACGCCGTCGCCGGTCCGACCGGATCAGGCACCGGGTCGGACCGCCGGGCCCACCGCCATCCGCGCATGGTGATCTCCTCGCCGCAGAGTCCTGGGGGCGCGGCGGCCGGGCCCCACACGGCACCGACCACCGCACCCTGTTCAGACAGGTGCGGAAGCCAGAAGGGGAAGCTGGATCCCGCACCTGCGCAGCGGAAGCAACGTGCGGCCGGGACCGTTTGCCGACGGAGGTCGTGGCGCCGCTTCCGTGACCGAGAGGCTACGGAAGCGGCGTGACGAGCTAATCACTCGCGGTTATGCGGTGGCGTCGACTCCGAACCTGCGGGCGAGGACGCGCAGGTCCGCCGAGACGGAGCGGCGGCGGGACCGGCGCACCATCGTCAACACCGCCTCCCTGGCCAGTGGATTCAACGCGAACGGGGCGGGCGCGGCGCGTTCGGCCCGCATGAACGCCACCAACGCCTCCCGATCGGACCGGCCGGAGTGTGCCAGTGCCCGCCCGAGGTCCAGCCAGTAGGACATGTGCCGGATGGCTGGCCGGAGCGCGTCGGGACGAACCAATCGGCCCAGTTCGAGGACCCGGCCGTACTCGCCGAGTTCCGCCGCGATCGACATCTCCCAGAGCCGCACGTTGGTCGGGCCGAACCCACACTGGTTGAAGCCGGCACCGTCCGCCGGGTCACCGAGGCTCTCCGCCTCCCGGCTCGCCTCCGCCAGGTGTGCCCGGCTGTCGTCCGGCCGGCCGTCCACCGTGGAGGTGAGGGCCGCCGACAGGTGCAGTTGGCCAAGCATCTGGCGTACGTCCGGGGCCGCCGCTGCGGCCTGGAGGTCGGCCAGGGCCCGGCCGGCGGCTCGGTTCGCGATCCCGGCCGCCTCGATCGGCAACGCCTGGGTACAGGCGAACCGGGCCGCACCGATCCAGGCGGCCGACTCGGCCTCCTCGGCGGCGGTCAGCGCCACCCGGGCGGCCGACAGCGCCAGGTGCCGGTAGCCGAGGTGTCGCAGGCACGCCGCCGTGTGGTAGGCGACCTGGGCCAGGAGCACTCCGCCGTGGGCGGCGGCGTCCGGCAGCAGGCTCGGCAGCAGCCGCGACATCGCCCCGTGGTCGGCCCGGTCGCGCAACTCGGCGCTCTCCGTGATGGCCGCGGTCAACTCCTCGACGTTCCGGGTCGGAGTACGCCGCTCGCCCTCCTCGATCTCGATCAGGGCCGTCCAGATCGCCGGTACCGTGTCGGCCGCACCGGCCTTGACCGGGTCGGTCGGGTCACCGGGCTGACCGAGCAGGTCGGCCACGGTCAACTGGAGCGCCGAGGCGATGCCCACCAGGGTCGACCGGCGTTCGATGCCCTTGTGTCCCGCCTCCACCTGGGAGATGTACGACTGCGAGACACCGGCCAGCCCTGCCAGTACGGCCTGGGTCATGCCGCCCCGGCGTAGCCGCCAGTACCTGATCCGCGCCCCGATCGTGTCCGTCTCGGTCATGTCCGCGACAACCTCCCGGGGAAGGGCTGGACGAGGCTCACCGCCGACGCCAGGCGGCCACCATCTCGGACGGTACACGCGGTTGCCGTACTTGGCGGAACGACAGGGTCACCGAGCCGGGACGCGAACGCCGCACCGATGACGCGCCGGTACGGCGCCTGGGGTAGCCGACCCGGGTCGACCACCCCGGACGGTTACTCCCCGTCGATCTCGACGTCGAGGCCGACGTCCTCCAACGCGTCCTCAAGCTCGTCGAGATCTTCCTGGATCTCCTCTACGAGGTCGTCGAACATCCTGCTGACCCACCTTCCGCCACGCGCGAGAACGCCTCGCGAACCGCGAAGCAGAGATACCGTACTTTTCGCACAAAACGCCGTCAACCAACTCCGGGTTACCACGACGCCTCGGTTGGGTGGTACGCCGAGTGTACAAAGTGGAATCGACAGACCAGCGACGAGAAACAAGCAGTCTTGACTGTTTGTTTCTCACCCGGCAGGCTGTCCCCGTGTCCAGCACACCGACCCGTACCCCCCAGCGGGAACGCAGCCGGGCCACCCAGGCCCGGGTGCTGGAGGCCACTGTGGAGTGCCTGGTCGAGCGGGGTTGGTCCGGCACCACCACCACGGTGGTGGCGGCCCGGGCCGGCGTCTCCCGGGGCGCCCAACTGCACCACTACCCCACCAAGAGCACCCTGGTGATGGCCGCCGTCGAGCACCTGGCCGAGCGCCGGGCAGCGGAGATCCGGGCCGAGGCGGCCGGCCTGCCGGCCGGACCCGAGCGGCTCGACCGGGTCATCGACATGCTGGCCAGTGCGTTCACCGGCCCGCTCTTCGTCGCCGCCCTGGAGCTGTGGGTGGCCGGGCGGACCGATCCGGAGCTGCGGGACGCGCTGGTCCCGCTGGAGGCCCGGGTCGGCCGCGAGATGCACCGGCTCACCGTCGACCTGCTCGGCGCCGACGAACGGCAACCGGGGGTACGCGAGGCGATCCAGGCGACCCTCGACCTGCTCCGAGGGCTCGGGGTGGCCAACCTGCTCTCCGACGACTCGGCGCGGCGCGGCGCCCTGCTCGGCATCTGGAAACACCAACTCGCCTCGATCGTCGCCACCGCACACCCCTGACCCGCACCGCTACGCCACCCACCCGCACCACTACGCCACCCACCCGCACCGCCGCACCACCGACCCGCACCGAACGCACACGATCCGTGACCGGCAAGGAGGCCGCGCATGGTCGACCTGGACAGTTTGCTGACGGACCTGGCCGCCGAGTCGGCGGCGCTGGAGGCGCTGGTCGTGGAGCTGCCCGAGGCGGACTGGGCCCGTCCCACCCCCGCGCCGGGCTGGACCGTCGCCCACCAGATCGCCCACCTCGCCTGGACCGACCACGTCGCCACGCTGGCCGCCACCGACATCGACGCGTTCGCCGAGTCGATCCGGCACGCGGCCAACGACCCGCACGGCTTCATCGACCGGGGCGCGTCGGAGTTCCTGGCACCCGTACCCGAACTGCTGGACCGGTGGCGAGCCAGCCGGTCGGCCCTGGACCGGGCGCTGCGCGGCGTGCCGGCCGGGGTGAAGATGCCCTGGTACGGCACCAGGATGTCGGCCACCTCGATGGCCACCGCCCGGATCATGGAGACCTGGGCGCACGGCGAGGACGTCGCCGACACGCTCGGCGTCACCCGTACGCCGACCGCCCGGCTCCGGCACGTCGCCTACCTCGGTGCCCGTACCGTCGGGCACGCCTTCGCCACGCACGGCCGCCCGATCCCCGACGCACCCGTACGGGTCGAGCTGACCGGGCCCGACGGTGAGTCCTGGCGGTTCGGGCCGGCCGACGCGGTGGACCGGGTCTCCGGGCCGGCGCTGGACTTCTGCCTGCTGGTCACCCGGCGGCGGCACCACGCCGACCTGGCCCTGGTCGCGGTCGGGCCGGTCGCCACCGAGTGGCTCGGCATCGCCCAGGTCTTCGCCGGCCCACCCGGCCCCGGCCGCGAGCCGGGCGGACACCCCGATCTAGCTGAACACCGCCGGCCGGGCGGGGTGTCGTGATCGGCGCCAGCCCGGACGTGCTGCGGATCGGCAACGCCTCCGGGTTCTACGGCGACCGGTCCAGCGCCTGGCGGGAGATGCTCGACGGCGGCGACCTCGACGTGCTGACCGGCGACTACCTGGCCGAGCTGACCATGCTGATCCTCGGCCGGGACCGGCACCGCGACCCGGAACTCGGCTACGCCCGCACCTTCCTCCGGCAGCTCGAACCCTGCCTCGGCACCGCGCTGGACCGGGGCGTGCGGATCGTGACGAACGCGGGCGGGCTCCACCCGGCCGGGCTGGCCGCCGCGCTGCGTACCCTCGCCGACCGGCTCGGGCTGCCGGCCCGGATCGGGTACGTCGAGGGCGACGCGCTGGACCGGCCGGGCACGCTGACCGCGAACGCGTACCTGGGGGCGTTCGGCATCGCCGCCTGTCTGAGCGCCGGAGCGGACGTGGTGGTCACCGGGCGGGTCACCGACGCCTCGCTGGCGGTCGGCCCGGGGATCGCGCACTTCGGCTGGACCCGGGCCGATCTCGACCCGCTGGCCGGGGCGACCGTCGCCGGCCACCTGCTGGAGTGCGGCACCCAGGTCAGCGGCGGCAACTTCAGCTTCTTCACCGAGCTGCCGGACGGCGGGCGCCGTCCCGGCTTCCCGATCGCCGAGCTGCACCCGGACGGCTCGGCGGTGCTCACCAAGCATCCGGGCACCGGCGGGGCGGTCACCCGGGAGACCGTCACCGCACAACTGTTGTACGAGATCGCCGGCCCCGACTATCTCGGCCCGGACGTGGTGACCCGGCTCGACACGGTCACCCTGACCGACGCCGGCCCGGACCGGGTGCGCGTCAGCGGGGCCCGGGGCACTCCCCCGCCGCCAACCCTGAAGGTCGGAGTCACCCGGCTGGGCGGCTTCCGCAACTCGATGACGTTCGTCCTCTGTGGACTGGACATCGAGGCGAAGGTGGCACTGGTCCGGGAGCAGCTCACCGAGGCGGTCGGCGCCGACGGGCTGGAGTTCACGCTCGCCCGTACCGACCATGCGGACGCGGTCGACACCGAGACGGCGAGCGCGCTGCTGCACGTACACCTGAACGACAGGGACCCCAAGCGGGCCGGGCGGGCCTTCTCGGCCGCCGCCGTCGAACTGGCCCTGGCCTCCTACCCCGGCTGCACCCTGACCACCCCGCCCGGCGACGCCAGCCCGTACGGGGTCTTCGCCGCCGAGCAGGTGGCCCAGGAGCGGGTACGGCAGGTCGCCGTGCTCCCCTCCGGCGAGCGGGTCGACATCGCACCTCCGCCGGTCACCGCGCCGCAGCACGCGGAGCCGCTCGCCGGCCCGGACGCGGTGCCGCTCGCCGGCCCGGACGGGGAGCCGCTCACCGGCCCGGACGCGGAGCCGCTCGCCGGCCCGGACGAGCCACCGGCCGAGACCGGCCCGACCCGGCGGGCACCGCTCGGGACGGTGGTCGGCGCCCGCTCGGGTGACAAGGGCGGCGACGCCAACCTCGGGGTGTGGGCCCGGTCGGACGCCGGACACCACTGGCTGCGCGGCTGGCTGACCGTCGAACGGCTGCGCACGCTGCTGCCGGAGACCGCCACACTGCCGGTGCGGCGGTACGACCTGCCCCACCTGCGGGCGGTGAACTTCGTGCTCACCGGCCTGCTGGGGGCGGGCGCGGCCGGCTCCACCCGGTTCGACCCGCAGGCCAAGGCGCTCGGCGAACTGCTGCGCGCCCGCGTCGTCGACCTGCCGGCCGAACTGCTCCCCGGGCCACCGACGCAGGCGGCGGGGACCGGCAAGGCGCCCCTGCGGGCCGGTGAGGCGGCGGGGACCGGTGCGGCGCCCCTGCACGCCGCTGAGGCGGTCCAGGCCGGGGAGGCGGCGGTACGACCGGCCGCAGCGGGGTCGGGATGAGCGAGCCGGAGAGCCTGGAACGGCGGCAGCTCCGGGAGCTGACCCGGCGGTTCGTCGCGCGCGACGTACTGTCCCAACTGGACGGCTGGGAACGGGCCGGCGAGGTGCCCCGGGCACTGCACGGCGTCGCCGCCGAACTGGGACTGCTCGGGGTCGGCTTTCCGGAGGAGGTCGGCGGCAGCGGCGGCGACCTGCGGGACAGCCTGCTGGTCACCGAGGAACTGATCCGGGCCGGCGGCTCGTCCGGGCTGGTCGCCGCGCTCTTCACGCACGGCATCGCGCTGCCGCACATCGTCGCCGCCTGGCAGCGGGACGGTCGGCCGGAGTCGGGCGGTGCCGCCGAGCTGATCGACCGGTACGTCCGGCCGACCCTCGCCGGGGCCCGGATCGGGGCACTCGCCGTCACCGAGCCGGACGGCGGCTCGGACGTGGCGGCGCTGCGTACGACCGCCCGGCGGGACGGTGACGACTACCTGGTCAACGGCACGAAGATCTTCGTCACCAGCGGGGTACGGGCCGACTTCGTCACCACCGCCGTCCGGACCGGTCCACCGGGTGCGGCCGGCATCTCGCTGCTGGTGATCGACAAGGACGCACCGGGCTGCACCGTCGACCGCCGGCTGGACAAGCTCGGCTGGCGCTGCTCCGACACCGCCGCACTCTCCTTCACCGACGTTCGGGTCCCGGCGCGGAACCTGGTCGGCGCCGAGAACGCCGGCTTCGCCGCCATCATGCGGGAGTTCGGCACCGAGCGGCTCTCCCTGGCCACCCAGGCGTACGCCACCGCGCAGCGCTGCCTCGACCTGACCCTGGCCTGGTGCCGGGACCGGCACACCTTCGGCGCTCCGCTCACCGGACGGCAGGTCGTCCGGCACCGGCTCGCCGAGATGGCCACCCGGACGGCGGCGGCCCGCGGGTACGTCCGGCAGGTCGCCGACCGGGTGGCGGCCGGCGAGCCGGTGCCGGACGAGGTGGCGATGGCCAAGAACGCCGCCGTGGCGGCCTGCGACTGGGTGGTCGACCAGGCCGTCCAACTGCACGGCGGCCACGGCTACCTGCGCGACGCCGAGGTGGAACGGCACTACCGGGACGCACGGATCCTGGGCATCGGCGGCGGTACCACGGAGATCATGAACGAGATCATCGCCAAGGGCCTGGGGATCTGACCGTGGCACATCGGGAGCCAGGACCGTGGGCGTGAGGAGCCGAGGGTGAGCGTGTTGCGGACGGCCGTCGATCCGGCGGCTCCGGCGTACCGGGAGAACCGGGCGGCGATGCTGGACCGGCTGGCGGAGCTGGAGAGCGCGCTGGACGCCGCCCGGGCCGGCGGCGGCGAGAAGTACGTGGCCCGGCACCACGACCGGGGCAAACTCCTGGCCCGGGAACGGATCGAGCTGCTGCTCGACCGGGACGCCCCGTTCCTGGAACTCTCCCCGGTCGCCGCCTGGGGTACCGACTTCCCGACCGGTGCCGGCGTGGTCACCGGGATCGGGGTGGTCGAGGGGGTCGAGTGCGTGGTCGTCGCCAACGACCCGACGGTACGCGGCGGCGCGGTCAACCCGTACACGCTGCGCAAGACCCAGCGGGCCGGCGAGATCGCCCTGGCGAACCGGCTGCCGATGATCAACCTGGTCGAGTCCGGCGGGGCCGACCTGCCCAGCCAGGCGGAGATCTTCATCCCCGGTGGGCGGGTCTTCCGGGACCTGACCCGGCTCTCGGCGGCCCGGATCCCGACCGTCTCGGTGGTGTTCGGCACCGCGACGGCCGGCGGGGCGTACGTGCCGGGGATGTCCGACCACACCATCATGGTGCGCGGCCGGGCGAAGGTCTTCCTGGCCGGTCCGCCGCTGGTCAAGATGGCCACCGGGGAGGACGCCGACGACGAGTCGCTGGGCGGCGCCGCCATGCACGCCAGCACCTCCGGACTCGCCGATTTCGTCGCCGCCGACGAGCCGGACGGGCTGCGACTGGCCCGGCAGTGCGTACGCCGGCTGGCCTGGCGCAAGCAGGGTCCGGCACCCCGGACCGCCCTGCCCGAGCCGCCGAAGTACGACCCCGAGGAGCTGCTCGGCATCCCCAGCGGCGACCTGCGGGTGCCGTTCGACCCGCGCGAGGTGCTGGCCCGGATCCTGGACGGCTCCGAGTTCGACGAGTTCAAGCCGGCCTACGGGCGCGCCCTGGCCACCGGGTGGGGCAGCCTGCACGGCTATCCGGTCGGCGTCCTGGCCAACGTCCAGGGCGTGCTCTTCTCCGAGGAGGCGCAGAAGGCGGCCCAGTTCATCCAGCTCGCCAACGCCGCCAACACCCCGCTGCTGTTCCTGCAGAACACCACCGGCTACATGGTCGGCACCGAGTACGAGCAGCGCGGCATCATCAAGCACGGCGCGCTCATGATCAACGCGGTGTCGAACTCGACCGTGCCGCACCTGACGGTCAACCTCGGCGCCTCGTACGGGGCGGGAAACTACGGCATGTGCGGGCGGGCGTACGAGCCGCGTTTCCTCTTCACCTGGCCGAACGCCAAGTCGGCGGTGATGGGCCCGACCCAGCTCGCCGGAGTGCTCTCGATCGTGGCCCGGCAGGCGGCCCAGGCCAGGGGCCGGCCCTACGACGAGGACTCCGACGCCGCCATGCGGGCCATGGTGGAGCGGCAGATCGAGGCGGAGTCGGCCGCGCTGCACCTCTCCGGCCGGCTCTACGACGACGGCGTCATCGACCCCCGGGACACCCGTACGGTGCTCGGGCTCTGCCTCTCGGCGGTCCACAACGGACCGGTCCGGGGCGCGGACACCTACGGCGTCTTCCGGTTCTGAGCCAATGACCACCTCTGGTGCACCCAACCCTGCGAGGAGGAGCGGCGGATGATCCGCAGACTGCTGGTGGCCAACCGGGGCGAGATCGCCCGACGGATCTTCGCCACCTGCCGGTCCCTCGGCATCGAGACGGTCGCCGTGTACTCCGACCCGGACGCCGACGCGCCGTACGTCGCCGAGGCCGACGTCGCGGTCAGGTTGCCGGGCGCCGCGCCGGTCGAGACGTACCTCCGGGTCGACCTGCTGGTCGAGGCGGCCCGCCGGACCGGGGCCGACGCGGTGCATCCCGGCTACGGCTTCCTCGCCGAGCACGCCGGTTTCGCCAGCGCGGTCGGGGACGCCGGGCTGACCTGGGTCGGCCCGCCCGCCAAGGCGATCGCGGCGATGGGTGACAAGACCGAGGCGAAGGCGCTGCTCGCCGACGCACGCGTGCCGATGCTGCCGACGTACACCGTCGCCGCTCAGGTCGAGGCGTTTCCGGTACTGGTCAAGGCGGCGGCCGGCGGCGGCGGGCGCGGGATGCGGATCGTCCGCGACCCGGCCGACCTCGCCCGGGCGATCGAGTCGGCCCGCCGGGAGGCGGCCGCCGCGTTCGGCGACGACACGGTCTTCGTCGAGCCGTACGTCGAGCGGGCCCGGCACGTCGAGGTGCAGGTCGTCGCTGACGCGCACGGCACCGTGCACTCGCTCGGCGAGCGCGAGTGCTCCATCCAGCGGCGGCACCAGAAGATCGTCGAGGAGGCGCCCTCGGTCGCGGTCGGCCCGGAACTGCGGGCCGAGCTGGAGAGCGCGGCGGTGGCCGCCGCCCGCGCCGTCGGCTATCTCGGGGTGGGTACCGTCGAGTTCCTGCTCACCCCGGCCGGCGACTTCCACTTCCTGGAGATGAACACCCGGCTCCAGGTCGAGCACGCGGTGACCGAGTGCGTCACCGGTACCGACCTGGTCCGGCTGCAACTGCTGGTCGCCGAGGGCGGGGCGCTGCCGACCACCGCCCCGCCGGTCACCGCACACGCGATCGAGGTACGCCTCTGCGCCGAGGACCCGGCCGCCGACTGGTTGCCGGCCACCGGCACGCTGCACCGGTTCGCCGTGCCGGGGGTCACCGCCGAGTTCGGCACCGATCCCCGGCACGACTCCGGGCTGCGGCTCGACTCGGGGGTACGGGACGGCTCGGTGGTCGGGGTGCACTACGACTCGATGGTCGCCAAGCTGATCGCCTGGGCACCGACCCGGGACGAGGCGGCCCGGGCGCTGGCCGGCGCGCTGCGTCGGGCGGAGCTGCACGGCGTGACGACCAACCGGGACCTGCTGGTCCGGGTGCTGCGCTCGGCGGAGTTCCGGGCCGGCGAGATCGACACCGGTTTCCTCGACCGGCATCCGGAGGTCTTCGCCCCGCTGCTCCCGCCGGACCGGGTCGGGCTGGCCGGGCTGGCCGCCGCGCTGGCCGGGGCCGCCGAACGCCGGGCCGCGGCCCCGGTGCTCGGCACGCTGCCGTCCGGCTGGCGCAACGTCCCCAGCACACCACAGACCATCGGGTACGCCGGCCCGACCGGCCCGATCGAGGTCGACTACCGGCTGGACCGCTCCGGCACCCTGGTCACCTGGGCGGCCCGGCCCATCGGCGCCAAGCCGAGCGGGCAACCCGAGCCGAGCGGGCAACCCGACGTGGTGCTGCTCGCCGCCGAACCGTCCCGCACCGTGCTGGCGGTCGACGGCGTCCGGCACGCGTTCGCCGTACACCGGGTCGGGGAAGTCTCCTTCGTGGACGGTCCGGACGGTTCGGTCGCGCTGACCGAGCTGCCCCGGTACGCCGAGCCGGCACCGGCGCTGGCCGAGGGCTCGCTGCTGGCACCGATGCCCGGCACGGTCAGCCGGACCCTGGTGGCAGCCGGGCAGCGGGTCGCCGCCGGTGAGCCGCTGCTCGTGCTGGAGGCGATGAAGCTCGAACACCTGGTCGCCGCCCCGACCGCCGGGGTGGTGACCGAGCTGCCGGTCGCCGCCGGCTCCCAGGTGGAGACCGGTGCGGTGCTCGCCGTCGTCACCCCGGAGCAGCCCACGACACCAGACCCGGAACGGCCCACGACACCGGGCCCGGAGCGGACCGGCGTGCCGGGCCCGGAGTAGTCCGGCGCCCATCCCCAGCTCCCCTCGTCGGAAGGCATCCCGCATGGACTTCGACCCCACTCCCGAGCAGCGGCAGCTCCGCGAGGCCGTCCGGGCCCTCGGCCAGCGCTACGGCCACGACTACTTCGTCACCAAGGCGAAGGCCGGCCAGCACACCACCGAACTGTGGGACGAGGCCGGCCGGCTGGGCTACCTCGGGGTCAACATCCCCGCCGAGTACGGCGGCGGTGGCGGCGGTATCACCGAGCTGGCCATCGTCTGCGAGGAGCTGGCGGCGACCGGCTGCCCGCTGCTGCTCCTGGTGGTCTCGCCGGCCATCGCGGGTACGGTGATCGGTCGGCACGGTACCGAGGCGCAGCGCCGGACCTTCCTGCCCGGGCTCGCCGACGGGTCGCTGAAGATCGCCTTCGCGATCACCGAACCGGAGGCGGGCTCGAACTTCCACCGGCTCGGCACGGTCGCCCGCCGGGACGGCGCGGACTGGGTGCTCTCCGGCCGGAAGTGCTTCATCTCCGGGGTGGACGAGGCGCCGTACGTCCTGGTCGTCGCCCGGGTACCCGACGACGGGCCGGCGGAGGGCGACGGCGCGACCGACCGGGGCGGCGGTGGTCGCCCGACGGCCGACGAGCGGCTCCGCCCCGCGCTCTTCGTCGTCCCGACGGACGCCCCCGGGCTGACCATGTCGAAGCTGGAGATGGAGATCGTCTCCCCGGAGAACCAGTGGCTGCTCTACTTCGACGACGTACGGCTGCCCGGTGACGCCCTGATCGGCGGGGAGGCCGAGCCGGGCGACCGGGGCGGGCTGGACGCCGGACTGCCGGCGCTCTTCGCCGGGCTCAACCCGGAGCGGATCACGGTCGCCGCGATGAGCGCCGGCACCGGCCGGTACGCGATCGAACGCGCCTCCACCTACACCGCCACCCGGCGGGTCTGGGGTCGGCCGATCGGCGCCCACCAGGGAGTCTCGCATCCGCTCGCACACGCCGCCGCCCAGGTGGAACTGGCCCGACTGATGATCGCCAAGGCCGCCACCCTGTACGACGCCGGGCGGGACGTCGAGGCCGGCGTCGCCGCGAACCTCGCCAAGTACGCCTCGGCGGAGGCGGCGGCGCTGGCCGTGGACACCGCGATCCAGGTGCACGGCGGCAACGGGATGACCACCGACTACGGGGTGGCCACCCTGCTCGGCGCGGTACGGGCCGGCCGGATCGCCCCGGTCAGCCGCGAGATGATCCTCAACTTCGTCGCCCAGCGCGTCCTCGGACAGCCGAGGAGCTACTGATCACCCGGAGAGCCCATGCTGATGGCAGTCCGGCACTCCGCGTCGATCCGGTTCACCGGGCGTACCCGCCGGCCCATCCCCTCCAGCAGCGAGTCCTCGACGTGGAAGCCGCGGATCCGCAGCCGGTAGCGGGGTAGTTCCTCCTCGGTCGGGCAGAGCACCTGCGCCTCGACCCGGCCGGTCGGCACGTACCGGACGCCGCCGCGCTCCTGGAGGATCACCATGCTGACGTCGTCCACCGTGATCACGTGCCCCCGGATCCGCTCGACGCCACCGGCCTCCGCACCGGGCGCGATCGGCCCGCCGCCCGAGGCCGGCGGGGTGGTGTCGTCGTCGGCGGCCCGGATCGTGGTGACGGTCAGCGGCAGCACCGGAGTGGTGATCACCGGCAGCGCCGCCCAGCAGAGCATCGCCAGTACCGCCAACTGGGCCGTCATGGCGAGCGGCCGGGCCACCACCACCGGTACGGGCCCGGTGACGAGCATTGCCAGCAGCGGCGGGGCCGCGATCACGAGTACCGCGAACGCCTCCCGCTGCTTCCACGCGTCAGCCAGGGTCGGCAGCATCAGCACGGCGTACCCGGCCAGCAGTGCGCCGAGGAGCAGTAGCCGGGGGATCCGGCGCTCGTCGAGCCGGGCCGGGCTGAGCTGGAACGCGGCCGCGAACGCCGGCAGCAGCAGTGGCAGGTAGAGGATCGGCCAGGTGGCGAGCGCGACGGCGAAGCTGGCGATCACCACCCACGGCGGGGTGATCGCCCGCCATCGGGCGAAGATCGGCGGATGCCGGCCGATCCGGTGCGACGGGTTGCGCTGGGCACTGGCCAGCAGCACGGCGCCGATCGCGAAGACCGCGACCAGCCCGGCCGAGACCAGCCGGGCGGCGGTGGTGACCAGCGCGGCGGCCAGATTCACCGGATTCACGTTGGCGACCAGCAGCAGGGTGGTCTGCAACTCGCCGCCGGCCTCCACGCCCAGCCGGAGTACCGAGAAGATCGCCGGCACCCCGACGACCAGCGTCCAGAAGGACTGGCTGGCCCGGGATCTCCGCTCCGCGGCGTCGTCGGCCGCGGACGGCCACCCGACCTCCGACCGTCCACCCCGGTCACCGCCGCCGCTGGAGGCACCGACCACCGGAACGTCGGATTTCGGATCATCGGACGTCGGCAGGTCGGTCGCCGGTAAGTCGGTCGCCGGCAGGTCGTCCGTCGGCAGATCGGTTGACAGGGCATCGGTTGCCGGGACGTCACCGGCCGCCGACCGGCCACTCTCGACGCCACCCCGGCCGGTCGGGGCGGCGGACCGGGGTGCCGTCGACTTCCGCCCGGAGAGGGTCACACCGGCGCCTTCTCGTCGAAGTCCACCAGATCCGGGACGTTCAGCGGCGGCGGCTGCTGACGATCCGGACCGAGCCAGGGCCCCAGGTTCCGGTGGTACGCGCTGAGCCACGGACTCGTCCGGCCGGCGCGCCCCTCCTGGTAGCTCTTGTGCAGGAAGAAGGCGACCAGGTCACGCAGCGCCGGATCGCTGATCGGCACCCCGATGCCGAGTTGCTCGCTGGTGCCGAACGGCATGTCGACGATCTCGAACCTCGCCGGATAGCGGGAGCGGAACCCGGCGAGGATCGTCTCGTCGGAACTCACCGCGTCGTACCTGCCGTCGATGATCCCCTGCACGCAGTCCCGGACGTTCTTGACCACCAGCGTCTTGATGTCGTGTTTCTCGAGTTCGGCCTCGGTGGTCGACCCGCCCCCGACGCAGATCCGCAAGCTGGAGTCGCGCAGGTCCTCGATGGTGCGGATCCGGTTCTTCAGCGCGACCGGGATCATCACCTCCTGCGTGGTGATGAAGTACGGTCCGGCAAAGCTCACCAGCTTCTGCCGCTCCTCGGTGATGGAGAAGCTGGAGACCACCATGTCGACCTGCCCGCTCTGCAGCGCGGGAATCCGGTCCTCGGTGGCGAGCTGCACGAACTCGATCCGCTGGTCCCCGGCGTAGCCGAGCGACGCCGCGACGTACCGGGCGATGTCAATGTCGAACCCGACGTACTTGCCGTTGTCGTCGAGTATGCCCATCAGCGGCTCCAGGGTGGCGACCCCGATCCGCAGCTTGCTCTGGCCGTAGATGTGCGACTGCTTGAGCTTCTCCTGCACCGAGGGGGGTTCGGGACCGCGCTGGCTGTCGCAGCCCGCTCCGGCGGCGAGCAGCAGGGTGAGCACGACCGCCATGGTCGTGCCGAGCAGCCGTAGCCGGCCTCTGGGCGATGTCTCGGTCATGGGCGGACCCCGGTCTGGAAGGGGATGCTAAGCGCCGAGCGTAGCCGGCAACGTCCACTTCGGTAGTCAGCACCACGCGGAGGTCAGCTCGCCGACAGGGCGGGCCCGGTGAGCCGGTCGACGCCCTTGCCCGCCAGGCAGCGGAAGGTCCGCCCGGTCCCGCCGGGCGGCGGCAACACCTCGAAACGCCACGGGGCGACGTCGATCAGGGTGGTGGTGTGCCGGAAGACGGTCGCGTTGCAGACCTGGCGGACGGTGGTGTCGTTCTTCACCGCCGCATGGTCGGCCGGGTCCAGCCCGGGTGGCAGGTCACCCTCGGCATAGGACTCCCAGGTGTGCCGGCCCGCGCAGGAAATCTCGCTGGCCTCCGCCGTCGTGCCCCGGAGCCGGACCGGCCCGAAACACTCCAGCTCGGCCGGGCAGCGGGCGGCCTCGGGCAGCGGCAACTGGCAGCCCGGCAGCGCGCCGGTCCCGACCGGCGGTCGGCTGGCGGTCGGACCGGCCGTCGTCGCCACCGCCCGCCCGCTCGGCGACGGCCCCGGCAGCCCCCGGGTGGCGAGGAACCAGGAACCGCTGCCGATGGTGGCCAGCAGGGCCAGCACGCCCAGGCCGCCGAAGATCCAGTATCGCCGCTTGCGGCGGGGCCGGGAGATGGTGGACTCCGCATCCATCTCCGGCGGGCCGGAACCGGGCCGGGGTGGCGGCGGCGTGTAGGACTTCGAGAGGTAGACGCTGGGCGGGGCACCACCCGAGGTCGGCGCCCCGGAGACGGGGACGCCCGAGACCGGCACGCCGGAGACGGGCGCGCCGGAGGTGGGTGTGCGGGGCGAGGGCGTACCGGCGGGGGCCGAGGTCATCGCGGAGCCCGCCGGGCCGCCGCTCCCGGAGCCGGCGGCGCCGCCGGCCGGCGCGCCGGTGGCACCGGGTGGCCAGGACCCGCCGGAGACCGGAATCCCGGAGACCGGAATCCCCGACACCGGCACGGCGGCGACCACGTTCCGGTTCGGCGTTTTCGGCACGGCCGGCGGATCCAACGGTACGGCGGCAAGCAGGTCCCGCAACTGCTCGGCGGTGGGTCGGTCGGCGGGGTCGTTCGCCATCCCGTAGCGGAGCAGGTCGAGCAGTGGGGCCGGTACGCCCGGCAGCTCCGGGATCGGCTCGGCGAAGAGCTCCAGCAGGGTGAGCAGTCCGGGGTTGCGGTCGGCCTGCCAGCGCGGCGGCTTGCCGTGCATCACCGCGTAGAGGGTGGCGCAGAGCGCGTACACATCCACGGCCGGTGACGGTGGGCTGTGCCGGAACATCTCCGGTGGCGCGTACGCCGGGGTCAGCACCTCAAGGGTGATCGCCGAGTCCCGGGCCTCGGCGAGTACGGCCAGCCCGAAGTCGGCCAGTGCCGGCTCGTTGAACCGGGAGTAGAGGATGTTGGCCGGCTTGACGTCCCGGTGCAGCACCCCGAGCTGGTGGGCGTCGGCGAGCGCGTCGGCGATCTTCACGCCGACGTCGCGCGCCTCGACCGGGCTCAGCGGCGAGGTACGCATCCGCTCGGCGTACGACCCGTCGCAGAGTTCCATGATCAGATATGGGTGCTGGTCCTCGGTGACCCCGGCATCGAAGAGATCGACCACGTGCGGATGGGACGACATCCGGCCGGCCGCCCGCGCCTCGCGGAGGAATCGGCGCTGGTCCCGCTCGCTGTCCAGGGTCCGGTTCTCGACCTTCACCGCGACCTCGCGCCCCACGGACTGCTGGGTCGCCCGGTACACGGTGGCATAACCACCCCGGGCAAATACCTGCAAATCCGTCAGGCCGGGCACGACGGGCAGCGGCAGCGCGCCTGGCGGGGTGTCGGTCACAGACTTGAAAATACCGGGAACATGAGCGGGTTCAGCCCCCCGCACCCGTGGCTGTTACCGGCTGGTTGCCATTCCGGCGCCGGTCGTACCAGAGACCGGCGGCGGTGGCAACCGCACCGAGGCCCTCCCAGAGGGCCACTCCGAAGAACCGTCCCGGCGCCACCTCGGTCAGCACCAGGATGGTGAAGACGGTGAAGGTCAGCAGCCGGAACAGCACGGTGAACCGGAAGAACGACCGCCATTGGGTCCACGCGGCCAGCAGGTAGTAGACGCCCATGTTGAACGAAGCCATCGACGAGGCCGCGACGAAGGTCCGGGTGTAGTCGCCGGCGACCCGGTCGGCCGGTTCGAGCACCTCGAAGCCGAGCATGGCGAGCAGCCATTCCGGCCGGACCAGGCCGACGGCGCCGAGCAGCAGAGCGAGCCCTCCGAAGACGGCGATGGTCCAGCCTGCGGCCGAGCGGGGCAGCCTCACCTGCGTTCCTCCGTGCCGGCGCCAGTCCGCTGTGGACGGCAGTGGATCTAGGCTAACGGCTGCCCGGGCTGGGCGGTATCCCGAAGATCGATGGAATCGAACCCGGCGGCCGGCGCCGTGATCTCCTCAGCGAGCCGCTGCCGGACCACCGCCAGCCCCTCCCGGGCGGCGGTACCCGTCGACGGCCGGGCCAGCCGGGCCCGCAACTCCTCCGCCGCGGCCCGCTCACTGGTCTGCTGCGTCGAGTACGCCAACCGGACCGCCTCCTCGGCCGCCTCGGCCGCCTCCGCCGGCTGGCCCGCCCCGGCCAGTGCCTCGGCGAGTATCCGAACGGCGATCACCCGACTGCGGATGTCCTCGCCCGGAGCCTCCACCGCCTGCCGGGCCCAATCCAGCGCGACCGCCGGCCGCCCGTCGGCGAGCAGCGCGGACGCGTACCGGGCCAGGGCCTGGCGGCGGCTGAACAACACCGACGGCACCGCGCCGGCCGTCGCGATCGGTTCGAGCAGCTTCACCGCGGTCGCCGCGTCGCCGTCGGCCAGCCGGCTCGCGGCGAGCAGCATCCGGGGACCGAGCTGGGTCGGCGCCAACGGGTTGTGCGGCTCCACCGCCGCCAGCACCGCCTCGGCGTCCCGTTCCGCCGCCGCGACATCTCCCCGGTCGAGCGCCACGAACCCGCGCAGGGTGCCGGCGAGCCCGGTAAGCAGCGGGTGCGAGGTGCGCCGGCCGTACCCGAGCGCGTCGGTGAGCAGGTCGGTGGCGTGCTCCGGCTCGCCGACGCCGCGCGCCACCGCGCCGCGTACGACCAGGGCGAAGCCCCGGCCCCAGTCGTCGGCTGCGGCGGCGAAGTCCCGGTACGCTCGCCGCGCCTCGCGGTCGGCCTCGGCGAGTTCGCCCAGTTCAGCGGCGGCGAACGCCTCCACGGCGCGCAGCGTACCCACCGCCCACGCCTCGCTGACCCGCTCGCCGAACGGGAGGAAGACCTGGGCCAGCCGGCGCGCCTCGCCGAGCCGGCCGGCGAGCAGCCGGGCAAACGCGGTGGTACCGCGCAGCCAGGCCCGCCCCACCGGATCGTCGATCTCGGCGAAGAGCCGGGCCGCCCGGCCGAGTACCGCGTCGGTGCCGGCGAAGTCGCCCCGGGTAGTGGTGACCCAGGCCAGGTTCTGGAGTGACCAGGCCTGCCCCCGGGGATCGTCGGCATCCAGATTGACCTGGTACGCCCCGGCGAACCGGCTGCTGGCCTGGCTCAGCCGGCCGCTGACGAAGTCGGCCATCCCGAGCCGCCGCATCGCCGACGCCCGGGGCCCCGGCAGGTTGTGCCGGGTGGCCACCTGCAACGCCTCCTGCCAGGAGCTCACCGCCCGCGCCTGGTCCCCCTGGGCCAGGTGCGCCTGACCGACCACGAGCAGTGCCCCGGCCCGTACGGCGACGTCGTCCCCGGCGTTCGCCCCGATCTTCTCGGCGAAGGCGAGCGCCTCGGCGATCCGCCCCACCTGGAGCAGTGCGCGGGCGTGCACCAGCCGGTCGCCACCGGGCACCGACTCACCGGCGAGCCGGGCGGCCCGCTCGGCGTACTCGACGGCCTGTGCCGGCTCTCCGGCGGCGAGTGCCCGCCGGGCGGAGCGGCCCAGCGCCGCCATGCCGAGCGGCGCCACGTTCCGGGCGGTCGCGTCGGAGCGCAGGCTGACCACGTCGGCGAGCGCGCTGGCCCGCTCGGCATGCTCGGCGATGAAGGCGTCGCGCTCGGCGGCCGGCAGCCCGCTCGCCCCGGCACCGGCCCGGACCGCCTCGCCCGGACCGGTTACCGGGTCCGGCGGCGCGGCCCACTCGGCGAGCGCGGCGTGCCGGTCGGCGAGATCGGCCTTGCCGATGCCGGCGTAGACGGCCTCCCGCATCAGCGGGGTGGCGAAGATGTAACCGTCCCGGTTGCGGTGCAGCATCCGGCGCTGGAGCAGCTCCTCGACGGCCCGCTCCAGCTCGACCGCGACGACCGCGGTCGGCCGCCCCTCGCGCCCGGCCCGCCGCTCGCGCAGCGCCTCCAGCGCACCGGCCGGCACCGTGTCGCCGACCACCGCGGCATCCCGCAGCGCCGCGCGGGCGTCAGGCGGCAACGCGTCGATCCGGGCCGCCAGCACGGCGGCGAGGTCCCGGGAGAGCAGCCGGCTGCCCAGCGAACCGGGCGCCAGCCGCCAGATGCCGGCGGCTCCCACGCCGGTGCCGCCGACCGGACCCCCCACGCCGACCGGGACGGGTGTCGAGCCGCCTCCGTGCCCCGCTCCCCGCGCCTCGTCCGCGCCGACGGTTCCGCTGCTCCGTCCGACCGTTCCGCCGGTCCGTCCGCCGACCGTTCCGCCGGTCCGCTCGGCCGGGGCGGCGGTCCCGGCCGCGTCGGTCAGTACGGCGGAGCCGGCGACACCGGTACCCGGGGCGACGGCCTGGCCGGCGAGGGAGGGCCTGGCCGGAGCCCGGCCCCGCACGGTGGTCAGCGCGCCCCGCTCCATCAGCAGCGTGACCAGCTCGGCCAGATAGAACGGGTTGCCCTGGGCAGTGGCGAGCAGCCGGTCCACGTCGGCCTGGGGCAGCCGCCCCCCGCCGAGGTAGGCGGTCAGCAGCCGGGCGGCGTCCGCACCGCGCAGCGGCGGCAGGGCGTGCACCTCGGCGTCGGCCACCCGGGTCAGCGCACCGGCGGTGCGGACCAGCTCGGGGCGGCCGAGCAGCAGCACCAGTACCGGCCCGGTCAGCCGGGACAGCGTCACGCCGAGCGCGTCGGTGGTCTCCGGGGTGGCGTCGTGCAGGTCGTCGACGATGACCGCGAGCGGGGTCTCGGCGGCGAGCGCGCTGAGCAGTTCGGCGACGGCGGCCGGAATCGCGTCGGCGTCCGGGCCGGGTTCGCCGGCTGACCACTCAGCGGGGCCCGCCGGCACGGTGCCGTGCGCCGGAGGCAGCTCGGCGTAGCCCAGCAGGGCGAGCAGGAGGTCGACGGCGACCGGTGGCGGGTCGGGTCGGTAGCGGGAGAGCCGCTGGCCGAGCCGGCGCAGCCGCTCCTCGACCACCGGCCGGGTTACGGCGGTGGCCGGGCCGTCCGGCAGGCCGACCGCCGACCGGACGAGGTCGGCGAGCGGGGCGAGCCGGCGGCGCTCCCCGAACGCCGCACACTTCACCGAGAGCACCCGGGCGCCGGTGTGCGTCGCGTACCGGCCGGCGCCGACGTCGTAACCGGCGGCCAGCCGTTCCACCTCGGCGGCGAACCGGGACTTGCCGATCCCCGCCTCGGCGGTCATCAGCAGCACCCGGGGCTGCCCCTGGTCGATCACCTCGGCGAGTCGACCGGCGACCCGGCCGATCTCGGTCTCCCGACCGACGAAGGGCGCCTCGTCACCGAGCCCGGACCGGGTGCCGGGCGCGTCCAGCAGGCCCAGCAGCTCGTACGCCTCGACCGGCTCCCGCTTGCCCTTCAGCCGCAGCGGCCGGAGCTGCCGCCAGGAGGCGACCCGCCGGGTGGCCGCTGCCGTCCGGGCACCGGCGTAGACGGCGCCGATCGCGGCGGCGTCGGCCAGCCGGGCGGCGGTGTTCACGGTGTCGCCGATGACGGTGTATTCGATCGACGCCTGGATGCCGGCGACCACGTCACCGGTGTTGAGCCCGACCCGCAGCCCGAGTGGGGCTCCGCCGCCCTGCTCGTCGTCGAGCACCCGGCGTACGGCGCGCTGCATGGAGAGCGCCGCCCGGACCGCCCGCTCGGCGTCGTCCTCGTGCGCGACGGGTGCGCCGAAGACGGCCATGATCCCGTCGCCGGTCAGCTTGTCGACGTGCCCGCCGAAGGTCTTGACCGCACCGGCGAGCGCGGCGAGGACCCGGTCGGTGACCGTACTGACCCGCTCCGGGTCAAGATCCTCGGACCAGGAGGTAAAATCGGACAAATCGCCAAAGAGCACCGTTACCACCCGGCGCTCCGCCTCCGGCAGGGTCGCGGCGGCTGGCAGCGCGACTCCGCAGTTGTGGCAGAACCGCGCACCGGGTACGGCGACGGTTCCACACACCGGGCAGGTCACGGATTTTCCAACCCACCGGCCCCCGGGCCGGATTCCCGGTTCTCTTGATCGAGATAGGCGAGTTGGGCCCGGACGGACCATTCGGCCGCCGACCAGAGCGACTGGTCCACGTCCGCGTAGACCACCGCCACCACCTCGGCGGCGGTGCGCGCCCCCTGGCTGCGGGCCGTGCGGACCTGGTCGAGCCGGGCCTGCCGGTGGGCCAGGTAGAACCGGGCCGCGACGGCGCAGTCGGCCAGCGGCGGGCCGTGCCCGGGCAGCGCCGGCACTCCGGCGAACTCGGTCAGCGTCTCCAGGCTCTCGAGATAGTTCCCCAGGTCGCCGTCGGGGTGCGCGACGATCGTGGTGCCCCGGCCCAGGATGGTGTCGCCGGTGCAGACGGCCCGCTCGTCGCCGCCCTCGACCAGGAAGCAGAGCGAGTCGGCGGTGTGCCCCGGGGTGATCAGCAACCGGATCCGGAGGCCGGCCAGCTCGATCGTCGACCACCCGCAGCGGAAGGTCAGCGGCTCGGCACCGGTCAGCTCCAGAAAGCGGTCCAGCCCCTCGGTGTGGTCGGGGTGGCCGTGCGTGACCAGCACCCCGGCGACCGGCCCGTGCGCGGCCACGGCGGCCAGGTGGCCCTCGTCGAGCGGGCCCGGATCGACCACGACCACCTCACCCGTGCCCGGGACGCCCAGCACCCAGGTATTGGTGCCGTCCAGGGTCATCGGCCCCGGGTTGGGGGCACGGAGCAGCGTCGCCCAGCTCGGTAGCTGGTCGGCCAGCGCCGCCGCCGGCGCGGTCACGTGCCCGGTCATGGCTGAGATGGTACGACCCGCAGGCGAGGGCACCGTGACCTGCCGGTGTCGCCGGTCGGACAGGCCACCCCGGCGTCACCGCAGCACGCAGCGCCGCACCGGTGTCGCCGGCCCGGCTCCGGCAACCGCTCGAACCACCCGGCCCGCCCGCTCCCGGGCGGCCGCAGGGATCCGCCGGGCCGCCCCAGCGCCTAGCTGAGCGGGGACCGCACCCGGCTCCCGGCTCAGGCCACCTCGACGATGACCTCGACCTCGACCGGCGCGCCCAGCGGCAGTTCGGCGACCCCGACCGCGCTGCGGGCGTGCCGGCCCGCCTCGCCGAAGACGGTGCCGAAGAGTTCCGAGGCGCCGTTGACCACGCCAGGCTGCCCGGTGAACCCGTCGGCGGAGGCCACGAAGCCGGTCACCTTGACGATCTTGACGACGCTCTCCAGGCCCACCAGCGCGTCGATCGCGGCCAGCGCGTTGAGCGCGCACTGCGCGGCCAGGTCCTTCGCCTGCTCGGCCGAGACACCCGCGCCGACCCTGCCGGTGGCGAGGAGCTTGCCGTCGCGAAACGGCAACTGGCCGGAGACGTACACCTGGCGACCGGACTGGACGGCCGGTACGTACGAGGCCAGCGGTGGCACCACCTCGGGCAGTACGAGGCCCAGCTCGGCGAGCTTGCCGTGTGGTCCAGCCGTCACGACTTGGCCCGCTTGAGGTACGCGACGAGCTGCTCCGGGTTCGGGCCGGGTATCACCGCCACCAGCTCCCAACCGTCCTCGCCCCAGTTGTCGAGAATCTGCTTGGTGGCGTGCGTGAGCAGCGGCACCGTGGCGTACTCCCACTTCTGCATCGCTAGAGGTCTCCTCGTCTCGGGCTTGTCGGCGACAGCCTACGGGCTGCGGCCACCGAGGTACGCGTACGCCTCCCGATCGGTGGGGCGGAGCTGTCCCGGTCCCGCGCCGGACCGTGGCTGCCCCGGTTGGCCGGGGCGATATACCCTCGCCGGGGCGGGTCGCCACAGTTCTGCCGCCGTACCTTCCGACCACGCCAGCCCTCCCGACCCGCCGGCCGGCGCCTTGACCACCGCATCGGGGCCCTGCGGGGATTGGGGAGACCATGAGGCAACCGTCCGACGGCGACGAACCCGCCCGCCCGCCGGCCGAGTCCTCGCCGCATTCCGGGCCCACGGGACCAGTCCCGGACATCGAGCCGACCGAACCGGCACCGCAGGCCGAACCGACCGAACCGGCACCGCAGGCCGAACCGACCGAACCGGCACCGATCGGCGTGCCGGAACGATCGACCGGCGGGCCGGCCGGAGCGACACGCCCGACCGAGGTTCCGGCGCCGGCGGAACCCTCGTCCGAGGTCGCCGCGCCGGTCGACGCGTCCGCCAACACGCCGTCCGACGACGAGCGGATGGGGCCGACCTCTCCGGCCGAGACCGCAGAGCCGCCGTCCGCTCCCGCCGATTCCGGTGCCCCCGACACGCCGGAGTCCCCCACCCGAGGGCTCGCCCCCGAGACCTCAGCCGTCCCGGACCTCCCGGAGACGGCCACCCGACGGCTCGACCCGGAGACCCTGGTCCTCCCGGATCCCCCAGAGGTACCGACCCAGCGGATCGTCCCGGCATCGCCGGCCGCCACCGCCGCGACCGGAGCGCCCGCCCCGCCGGCCCCCACCGAAGCGGGGGCCGCGCTCCCCTCGACCGAAGCGGCAGCTCCGCTGGCCCCGACCGGGCCGTGGGCGTCGCCGGTCACGGCGGCTTCCGAGCCTGTCCCGCCGACGCCGGCCGGGCCGATGCCGTACGGGCCGCCGATCTCGGCCCCGCCGATGTCCGGCCCGCCGATCTCGGCCCCGCCGATGTCCGGCCCGCCGATCTCGGCCCCGCCGATGTCCGGGCCGCCGATGTCCGGGCCGCCGATGTCGGCGCCGCCCGGATACGGTCCGCCGGGACCGGGACAGCCGATTCCGGGACAGCCGATTCCGGGACAGCCCGGTCCGGGCGGATACCACCCCGGCCAGCCCGGGCCGGGCCCCGCCGTATCCGGTCACCCGGCACCTCCCGGCCATCCGGCGACCGGACCCGCCACACCGCCGAGGAAGCGGCGCGGTCTCATCATCGCGTCGATCGCGCTGGCCGTGACGCTGCTGCTCTGCGTGGTCGGCGGGGTCTCCGCCTTCCTGCTGGTCCGCGGCGCGGAGCGGGGCGCGGGGGCCGCGGATCCGGTGGTCGCCGTGGACGAGTTCCTGACGGCGGTCTACAGCGAGCGGGACGCCGGCCGGGCGGCCAGCCTGGTCTGCTCGGCCGCCCGGGACGACGACGAGATCGCCGCGAAGATCCAGGAGGTGGCGGAGTTCGCCGGGCGGTACGACGCCGCGCGGTTCCGGTGGGCCACGCCCAAGGTCGACGAGCAGACCGAGGAACGGGCCCTGGTGTCGACCAGACTCACCATGACCACCGGCGACGAGCGGTCGGTGGACCAGCAGTTGACCTTCGTGGTGGTACGGGAGACCGGGTGGTGGGTCTGCGATGTCATCTGACCGGCCGGCTGGTCGGGCTCCGGGCTGGTTAGGCTCGGAGGGTGCGAGCGGGCGAGGAGTCGGGCGACCGGGCGGGCGCCCTCCGGGCGAGTGCCCGGTGGCCGGCCCGGCTGCATGTGGTCACTGGTAAGGGCGGGACCGGCAAGACGACGGTCGCCGCCGCCCTGGCGCTGGCACTGGCGAGCGGTGGTCGCCGTACGCTGCTGGTCGAGGTGGAGAGCCGGCAGGGCATCGCCCAGCTCTTCGGCACCGACCCGCTGCCGTACGAGGAGCGGTCGATCGCCACCGCACGCGGCGGCGGTGAGGTACGCGCCCTGGCCGTCGACTCCGAGGAGGCGCTCCTCGAGTACCTCGACATGTTCTACAAGCTCGGGGCGGCCGGTCGGGCGCTGCGCAAGCTCGGCGCGATCGACTTCGCCACCACGATCGCACCGGGGCTGCGGGACGTACTGCTCACCGGCAAGGTCAAGGAGGCCACCACCCGGACGGCCGACAAGCGCCGGGTGTACGACGCGGTGGTGCTGGACGCCCCGCCGACCGGTCGGATCGGCCGGTTCCTGAACGTCACCGCCGAGACCGCCCGGCTGGCCAAGGTCGGCCCGATCAAGACCCAGAGCGAGGGGGTCGCGGCGCTGCTCCGCTCCCCGATGACCGCCGTACACGTGGTCACGCTGCTGGAGGAGATGCCGGTCCAGGAGACGATCGACGCGATCGCCGACCTGAACGGCCTGCGGATCCCGGTCGGCCGGCTGATCCTGAACGCGACCCGCCCGCCGTTGCTGGCCGGCAAGGTCACCCAGGCCGAGCTGCGCCGGGGGCTGGCCGCGGCCGGCCTGCCGACCGACCGGGCGACCGTCGCCGGCCTGCACGCCGAGGCCCGCGACCAGCTCATCCGGCGTGAGTTGGAGGAGTCGCTCCGGGCCGACCTGGTCGAGCTGGGGCTGCCCCTGGTGGAGCTGCCGCTGTTGGCCGAAGGGGTGGACCGCACCGGTCTGGACGTGATCGCCGACACGCTGCTGGCCGCCGACTGAATCCGGACTCCGGTCGGACCCTGGTCGGACTCCGGCCGGGGGCCCGGCCGCACTCCGGTCGGACCTCGCCCGGACCGAGCCGGGGGCGCCGGCGCCAACTACGGCCGCTTCCGCAACGCCGGCCGGGCCTGGAAGGCGGCGAGCAGGCCGGGCCTGGAAGGCGGCGAGCAGGCCGGGCCGCCGAGCGAGAGGGCGAGCGCGGGCCCGGACAGCCGATTGACTCACACCTGAGTGGCACCACGCCGTCCGCGCGGCACTGTGCCGATACGCTCGGTTGGTGCGTCCCGATCACCCAGCACCGGAGCTGGACATCGACCAGATCCTCGCCGATCCCGGCGTCCGGATCGTGGTCTGCTGCGGCTCGGGCGGGGTGGGCAAGACCACCACGGCCGCCGCACTCGCGCTCCGGGCCGCCGAGCGGCACGGCCGGCGTACGGTGGTGCTGACCATCGACCCGGCCCGGCGGCTGGCCCAGTCGCTCGGGTTGAGCGAGCTGGACAACACCCCGCGGCAGGTCAAGGGGATCGACGTCGAGACCAGCGGCGGCGAACTGCACGCCATGATGCTGGACATGAAACGGACCTTCGACGATGTGGTGCTCGCGCACACCGATCCGGCGAAGGCGGCGGAGATCTTCGCCAACCCGTTCTACCAGGCGATGAGTTCGACCTTCGCCGGCACCCAGGAATACATGGCGATGGAGAAGCTGGGCCAGTTGCACGCCCGGGACGAGTGGGACCTGATCGTGGTCGACACCCCGCCGTCCCGGTCCGCCCTGGACTTCCTCGACGCACCGGCCCGGCTCTCCCGGTTTCTGGACGGGCGGATGCTGCGGTTGCTGCTGGCGCCGGCCCGCAGCGGTGGGCGGAGCATGTTCAGCCTGGTCACCGCCTCGTTCGGGATGTTCTCCCGGGTGGTGCAGAAGGTGCTCGGCGCCCAGTTGCTCACTGACCTGTCCGGTTTCGTGGCGGCGCTCGACTCGATGTTCGGGGGTTTCCGGCAGCGCGCCGAGCAGACGTACCAGGTGCTCCAGGCACGGGAGACGGCGTTCCTGCTGGTCGCGGTGCCCGAGCCGGACGCGGTCCGGGAGGCGGCGTACTTCGCGGGGCGGCTGAGCCAGGAGCGCATGCCGCTGGCCGGTCTGGTGCTGAACCGGGTGCACCGGCCCGCGGTGGAGCGGCCGACCGCCGCCGAGAGCCTGGCCGCGGCCGAACGGCTGGTGGAGGTGGGCGGGCACGAGGCGACCGTGGAAACCCTGCTGGCACATGCCGCGCTCAGCCAGCAGGCGGCGCGGGAGCGGCGGGTCGCCCGGGTCTTCACCGATGCCTTTCCGGCGGTACCGACGGTTGCGGTGACGGCTCAGCCCGCCGACGTACACGACGTCGACGGGCTGCGCACGATCGGTGCCGCGATCAGCCGGCGTTGACGAGGACCTTGTCCTTGTTCTTCAAGGCCGCCTCGAACATCTTGCGCCAGCTCGCCACCTGCGGGTGACGACGCAACAGAGCCCGGCGTTCCCGCTCGGTCATGCCGCCCCACACGCCGAACTCGATGCGGTTGTCGAGCGCGTCGGCCAGGCACTCGTACCGCACCGGGCAGCTGCGGCAGATCCGCTTCGCCACGTTCTGTTCGGCGCCCTGCACGAACAGCGCGTCAGGATCACCGTTCTGACACGCTGCCAACGTGGGCCAATCTGTGATCATGCCCATCTGTTCCTGTCCCCCCTTGCAGTCCCGCTACCGACCAGAGCCGGTCAGCCGGCGATACCCCCCGGCCACCCGTGCCGCCCTCCCCCGGGCACCACGGACGACATGCGTTTCTCTCGCTCGACCATCATGCTCTGTAGTCAACTGATTACGCAACGTTGTTAGCCAAATCCGTCAACCCGGACATTCCTTGGCCCTTCGTCCGGCAATCCGGCCCTGACTACCCGGCCGCGATCAGCGAAAACGCTGCGGAGACTTCCCGGAGGGAGGAGACTCTGCAGCAAGGAGCCCGCAACCGCGCACCAGGGGTCGTGCGTTTAACACAACGAGGCCAGCGCCCGCAGGAAATGGGGAAAGTACGCAGGGCGCGACCTCTGTGTCGATTCACGTACCCTGTCGAGGTGACCTGGATGCGGAAGCGTGACCACAATGTCTTCACCAACGCCGCGTCGCTGCTGATCTGTGGGCTGCTGGCCGGTGTGGTGGTTGCCGCGGCCGCGTTCCCCGCAGTGGCGATGTCCGGGCTGGCCGCCAAGGCCGGCGCGGAGACGTTCGACAAGCTGCCCACCGAGCTGACCGTCAAGAAGGCCCCGCAGATCAGCTACCTCTACGCCTCTGACGGCAAGACCCCGCTCGCCACCATGTACGACGAGAACCGCCGCGACGTGCCGCTCAAGGATGTCGCGCCGGTGGTCGCGCAGGCGCTGATCGCCGCCGAGGACAAGCGCTTCTACGAGCACAACGGCGTCGACGTCAACGGCGTCGCCCGGGCGTTCGTGGCCAACAACCAGGCCGGGGTCACCACCCAGGGTGCGTCCACGCTCACCATGCAGTACGTCCGGCTCACCATCGCCTACTCGGCGACGCATCCGCAGGACGTCGTGGCGGCCACTGAGGACACCAGCATCCGGAAGGTCCGCGAGATGCGGTACGCCCTGCAACTCGACGCCGACCTGACCAAGGACCAGATCCTGGAGGGCTACCTCAACATCGCCCCGTTCGGCAACGGTGCGTACGGCATCTTCGCCGCCAGCCAGGTGTACTTCGGCAAGCACCCGAAGAACCTGAAGCTCGAAGAGGCGGCGATGCTGGCCGGGATGGTCAAGGCCCCGTCGGACAACGACCCGACCACCAAGAGCGGCTACCCGGAGGCGCTCAACCGGCGCAACTGGGTCCTCGACCAGATGGTCGAGACCAAGGCGATCACGCTGGAGGAGGCCGAGAAGGCCAAGGCGATCAAGCTTGTCGTCAAGGACAAGCGCACCCCGAACGGCTGCGTCGACGTCGGCAAGAACGACTGGGGCTTCTTCTGCGACTTCTTCTACCGCTGGTGGATGCAGCAGGAGACCTTCGGCCGCACCCAGTACGACCGGGAGCGGCGGCTCAAGAGCGGCGGCTACACCGTCGTCACCACCCTGGACGCCAAGACGCAGGACGCGGCCAAGAGGGCCGTCGAGCGCAACGTCAAGACGGGCAAGAAGGAAGCCATGATGGTGGCGGCGATCGAGCCCGGCACCGGACGGGTCCGCGCGCTGGCGGTGAACCGGAACTACAAGCTCGACGACCCGAACAAGCCGGCGAACAAGATCAGCACGAACCCGGCGAAAAAGAAGAAGAAGATCCGGGGTACCTACCCGAACACCACCAACCCGCTGCTGACCGGCGGCGGCGACATCACCGGCTACCAGGCCGGCTCGACCTTCAAGATCTTCACTGTGGTGGCGGCGCTGGAGAACGGCTACCCGCTGGAGACCACCATCAACGCCAAGCCGGTCGCCCAGACGAAGTACATCGTCGAATACAACTCCCCGGCCGCCTGTCCCGGCACCAACAAGTACTGCCCGCAGAACGCCAGCGCGAGCATGGCGGGCGTACACAACATGTGGAGCGCGTTCGGTGCCTCGGTGAACACCTACTTCGTGCCGCTACAGGAGCGGGTCGGCGCGGCCAAGGTGGTGGACGCGGCGAAGCGAATGGGCATCACGTTCCGGGCCAGTAACGACGCCAACTTCGCCGCCACCAAGCAGATGGCGAACGGCTGGGGCGCGTTCACCCTCGGCGTCTCCCAGACGACCCCGCTGGAGCTGGCCAACGCGTACGCCACGCTGGCCGCCGACGGCAAGTACTGTGAGCCGATCCCGGTGCAGCTGATCCGGGACCAGGAGGGCAACAAGCTCGACATCGCCAACCCGCGCTGCTCCCAGAACATCAAGCCCGAGGTGGCTCGGGCGGCCGTGGACGCGGCCCGCTGCCCGGTCGGCGACAACTCGTCGACCTCACGCTGCAAGGGGCGTACGGCCGGAAACGTCCGGGGCATCGTCGGCAAGCCGGTCGCCGGCAAGAGCGGTACCACCGACAGTGAGAAGACCGCCTCGCTGGTCGTGATGACCAAGCAGCTCGCGGTCGCCGGCATCCTCGCCGACCCGGACTGGGCCGAGACCACGCAGAACATGGGGCACAACGAGCCGGGCGGCGTCAACCACGCCGTCTACCAGACGCTCCGGGACGCGATGAAAGGCAAGCCCTCGATCCAGTTCACTCCGCCCGGCGGGAAGATCGTCAACGGCGACCAGCGGAGCATCCCGAACGTCAAGTGCCAGCCGGTCCAGTCCGCCCTCTCCCGGATCAGGGGCGCGGGCTTCGAGGCCGAGGTCGGCGGCCAGGTCGACTCGACCTGCCCGGCCGGCACGGCGGCCGGCACCAGCCCCGACGGTCGGACGATCAAGGGTGGGACGGTGGTCGTCGAGGTCAGCAACGGCAAGGCGCCGGCCGGTGGCCCCGGCGGTCCCGGGGCCGGGGGTCCCGGCGGCCCCGGCGGCCCCCGGCCACCCGGCCGCCGCTGAGCCGATCGGTCGTGGTGCAGCCCACCGGCTGACGCCGCGCCGAACAGTCACGACGACAACGGGCGGGCATCCCCAGTCTGGGGATGCCCGCCCGTCGCGCATCGACTGTCGCGAGTTCGCCGTCTTCGTGCGGTGTCGCCCGCGACCCGCTGGGCTGGCGCGCGGCCGTCAGCCGGCGCCGAGCTGCCGGCGTACCTCCGCGGCCACCCGACCGCCCTCGGCCCGGCCCGCCACCGCGGCCTGGGCCGCCTTCATCGCCGGGCCCATCTGGCCGCGCTCGGTGAACCCGCCGGCGGCCAGCGCACCCGCGACCAGCTCGGTCAGTTCCTCGTCGGCGAGCTGCTTCGGCAGGTACCGGTCCAGCACCTCGCCCTCGGCCCGCTCCCGCTCCGCCTGCTCGGCCCGCCCGGCGTCGCCGAAGGCGGTGGCCGCCTCGCGGCGCTTCTTGGCCTCCTTGGTGAGCACCGCCAGCACCTCGGAGTCGGAGAGCTCCCGCTTCTCCTTGCCGGCGACCTCGGCGGTGCCGATCGCCGCCAGCGCCATCCGCAGCGTCGAGGTGGTCAGCTCGTCACGAGCCTTCAGCGCGGTACGCATGTCCGCGGTCAGGAGGTCCTTCAAGGTGCCCATGGACGGTCAAACTACCCTGAGCGGCATGCGAAAGCGCACAGTATTCCGGCTGGCCGCCGGTATGGCCGTCGCGGGCGGTGCCGCCCTGGCGTACGCCTCGCTCGTCGAGCGGAACATGTTCACCCTGCGCCGGTACGACGTACCCGTGCTCGCCACCGACGCCGAGCCGCTGCGCATCCTGCACCTCTCGGACCTGCACATGATGCCGGACCAGCGCCGCAAGCAGTCCTGGGTCGCCTCGCTGGCCGCCACCGACCCGGATCTGGTGGTGGTCACCGGGGACAACCTGGCACACCCCGACGCGGTTCCCGGGGCGCTGCGGGCGCTGCAACCGATGCTCGACTACCCCGGTGCCTTCGTGTTCGGCTCGAACGACTATCGGGGACCGGTCTGGAAGAACCCGTTCAGCTACCTGCTGCCCGAGCGGGAGTACGTGCAGGGCGTCGAGTTGCCCGCCGAGGACCTGCGGGAGGTGCTGGTCGGCGCCGGCTGGGCGGACCTGAACAACGCCCGTACGTCGATCAAGGCCGGCGGCCGGCAGATCGAGCTGGTCGGCGTCGACGACCCGCACGTCGAACGGGACGACTACGCCTCGGTCGCCGGGCAGGTCCCGCCGCAGGCCGACCTCGCCATCGGGGTCACCCACTCGCCCGAGCCCCGGGTGCTGGACGAGATGGCCGCCGACGGCTTCACCCTGCTGCTCGCCGGCCACACCCACGGCGGCCAGGTCCGGGTCCCGCTGGTCGGCGCGCTGACCACCAACTGCGGGCTGCCCCGCTCGATGGCCCGCGGCCTGCACCGCTGGCCCGAGACGGACGCCTGGCTGCACGTATCCGCCGGCCTCGGTACCCACCCCACCGCCCCGGTACGGTTCGCCTGCCGACCGGAGGCGTCGCTGCTGACCCTGATCCCGCGCTGACCTGCCCGCGCTCAGCGGCCGGTGTGGGCCGGGACGCACCGGGCGGGATACCGAATTTGCCCGGCGGGGCGGGTGGGCTACTATTGCTCGGCACGCCTCGGGGTGTGGCGCAGCTTGGTAGCGCGCTTCGTTCGGGACGAAGAGGTCGTCGGTTCGAATCCGGCCACCCCGACAAAGGTGAGGCCCTGACCAGCGGAAACGCAGGTCAGGGCCTCATGACTATCTATGGGATTGTGAGTCACCCCCGAACCCCCACAAACAACAGGACGCGACCACGTTCGTCAGCGGGTGCGCTGCCCCGTGATGCGGAAGCGCCAGGCGTCCGCTGGGCTACGCGGCCTCGACGGTCCATGATCAGGGTCCTCAGCGCCCTTGTCGCCAGGTCAGCGGTTGGCCGAGGTCCCGACTTGCCCGGCGTGGGCTGTTGCCACTTCCCGATGGCCGAGCGAACGCCGTCCAGTTGCTCCGTTTCTAGGGCGACCACCTTGCGGGCTCGGGTTACGTAGTCGACCAGTCTCGCGGGTGGGGTTGGTCGTCAGTGCGCCACGACGGACGGCCAGGGCGAGCATCTGTCCGAGGACGACCTTTGCGCCTCTGGCGGCTGACGGGCGGTCCTCGGCGACTTGCACAGGAACTTTCTCCGGCAAGCACCGGCGGCACGGCGTCAACGTCCAGGTCCTCGCCGACTGAGCGGGCCGCCTGATCTGGGCGTCGGCCGCCCTGACCGTAACCCCAAACCGCTGAACAAGCGGCCCATCCCCGAGTACGGCAACCGCACGACCATACCGACGATCACCGACTTGGTCGAGAGAATTCGAGCTCACAGCCTGTACGACAGGGTTCTGGCACGGTACCTGCCGAGCATGCGGTCGCCAACCTCAAGATTCGCTCTGGTTCCACATCGATCGGCGAAAAACCGTATGCGCGGATGCGAACATATGCGCCAACAGGGCCCGGTGATCACCGAGGGCTCGACCAGTGGAGAGGAACCGCCTTGTCGAAGGTCGGCCGAAAGTCGTTGGCAGTCGCGTTCAGTACATTCGCCGTCGCCGGAGCACTCGCCGTGCCAACTCCGGCCTACGCCTGCGGAGTCAGTGTCACGTACGACTCGTGGCGTCACATCTCGGACACGACCTGGCAACGCAAGTGGACGTGGGGCTTCTTCAACTGCAGCTCGGGTACGGTGAAGCGCAAGGTCGTGGTGAACAACGGCCCGGACAGCTCCTGCTACTCGATCTCGCCGAGGGCCACCCGCAGCTTCACCGCGTACGAGTCCAACACCGCCGGATATCGCATCAACCAGTACCAGAGCACCGCCACCTGCTAGTCGCATCCGGTCGGCCACTCCCGTTTCCGGCAGCAGCGGTAAGCACGTCGCTCAAACGCCGAGACGGGAAAAACGGATAGCGGCGATGTCGCAGCGAGCCCCTGGTTGCTTCTCGTTGAGGAGCGACCCGGGGCCACCTGTACGTGAATTACCAAATCATTTCGGCGATTTCCGCCTGCACCAGTGCCGCCACTCATCCGAGCCGATCCGACCCGACGGAGAATCGCGCGGTCGAGCGGGGAGCGGGGGGAGCGGGAGCTACGGCGCGCTGTACGCCTCGGCGCGGTCAACGGTCGGCTGCACCGTGCTGGCGATCGACCGGCTCCGCTCGTTCAGCGCCGCGGGCGAGGCGAGCTGAGGCCCCCGGGCCGCTGCCTGCGGCGTCCCGCCCTCCTCCCGGGAGCGCCCCGCCGTTGCCTTGCCTGGCCCGACCTCTCGGACGGCTACTCGGATGCAGCTACTCGGGCACGGCTACTCGGAAGCAGCTACTCGGGCACGGCTACGGGAACGCGGTCGGGAACGGCTTCTCGGAACGGCCCCGGGAATAGTGGTCCGCAACGGCTTCTCAGGAAGCGGTCAGGAAGTGTTCGGCCGCCAGTCAGCTCGGCCCGGCAGGATCCCCCGGTGTGCGCTACGACGAGACGGCGACGACGGTCCCCGGCGGGGCGGCGGGGCCGGCGGCGACGCGATGGCGGTGACGGCGGCGGCGCTGCCCGGCGCCGTCCCGCGCCGGCCGGAGGCGCGGCTCCTGGTGGTGGAGGACGAGCCGGACATCCGGGAGCTGCTCGGTAGCAGCCTCCGGTACGCGGGCTTCGACGTGGCGGCGGCGTCCACCGGGGCGCAGGCGGTCGACGCCGCCCGGCGATGCCGGCCGGACCTGGTCGTGCTGGACGTGATGCTGCCGGATCTGGACGGGTTCGAGGTGGTCCGGCGGCTGCGTTCCGGCGGCGATCGGGTTCCGGTGCTGTTCCTGACGGCGCGTGGTGCGGTCGACGACCTGGTACGCGGGCTGACGCTCGGGGCCGACGACTACGTCGCGAAGCCGTTCAGCTTCGAGGAACTGCTGGCACGGATCCGGGCGGTGCTGCGGCGATTCCGCGACGGTGGGTGTCCGGTGCCCGTCCGGCTCGCGGTTGGCGGGATCGAGCTGGACGAGGAGACCCACGAGGTGTGGCGGCAGGGTCTCCCGGTGGCGCTGTCACCGACCGAGTTCGCCCTGCTGCGGTACCTGATGACGAACGTGGGCCGGGTGCTGTCCAAGGCGCAGATCCTCGACCACGTCTGGCGGTACGACTTCGGCGGTGACAGCGGGATCGTCGAGAAGTACGTGTCGGCGCTGCGCCGCAAGGTCGACATCGCCGACCCACCGTTGATCCACACCATCCGCGGTGTGGGCTACGCGCTCCGGAGACCCCCGGACGCCCGATGATCGCGCGCTCCGGTCCGGGGCGGCCACCACGCTTGCGGGGCGGCACCACACTGCGATTCAGGCTGACCGCGGCGTCGGCGCTGCTGGTGGCGGTCGCGTTGACGGTCATGGGCGTGGCCACCGTCGCGGGGCTGCACACCTACCTGCTCGGGCGGGTCGATGTCCAACTGCGCGACGCGGCGGCCCGGGTGGCTGACGACCTGACCGACGACCGCCCGGCGCCCGACGGCGTACTGCTGGTGCGGGTCCCCAGCGACGTCGTGGTGATGCTGGTCGACAGTGCCGGAAACCCCCGGTCCGGTACGCCCGCGCCCGACCCGGCCGGTTCCGCGCCCCACCCGGCCCGGCTACGAGCCGCGGTGGCACGGCCGAATCGACCCGTCACCGTACCGGCGCGTTCCGGAGACCAGAGCTGGCGGGTGCTGGCCCTGCCGCCCGGCGACGGTACGCACACCGTCGTCGTGGCGATGAGTCTGGCGGATCTGCGCCGTACGGTGTCGACCCTCATCAACGTCGTCCTGGCGACGGGCGGCGCGACCGTGCTGGCCCTGGCCGCGGCCGGTGCCGCGATCGTCCGGGCCAGTCTGCGCCCGCTCGCGGGAATCGAGCGCACCGCCGAGGCGATCGCCGCTGGTGACCTCTCGAGACGCGTCGACGGCGGCACCACGTCGGCCACCGAGGTGGGCCGGCTGGGGCGCGCGCTCAACGGGATGCTGACCCAGATCGAGTCGGCCGCCCGGGCGAGAGAGGCCTCGGAGGCCAGCGCCCGCCGGTCGGAGGAGCGGATGCGCCGGTTCATCGCCGACGCGGGCCACGAACTGCGTACGCCGCTGACCGTGATCAGAGGATTCGCCGAGCAACTGCGGCGGCGGGGACCCGCCGACCCGGACGACGCGGCGCGGGTGCTGACGCACATCGAGACGACCACGGAACGGATGGCACTGCTCGTCGACGATCTGCTGCTACTGGCCGCGCTGGACGAGCAACGTCCCCTGGCGCAGCACCCGGTCGACCTGCTCGCCCTGGTCGTCGACGCGGTACGCGAGGCGGCGGTGCTCGGGCCGGACCGCCGGATCACGCTGACCGCGGACGACGGGGCGGCGTACCTGGTGCGCGGTGACGACGCCCGGCTGCGCCAGGTCATCGGCAACCTGACCAGCAACGCGCTGGTGCACACCCCGGCGCGAACACCGGTGTCGGTGCGCCTGGGGGCCGGGACGCTGGCGGGGGCACCGGCGGCGGTGCTGGAGGTGGCCGACCAGGGGCCGGGCCTGGCGGGCGACCAGGCCGAGCGGGTCTTCGAACGCTTCTACCGGGTCGATCGCGGCCGGCCCCGACCGGACCGGGGCGGTGGGCGCAGCGGCGGCAGCGGGCTCGGGCTGGCCATCGTCGCCGCGTTGGTGGCGGCACATCGTGGCACCGTCACTGTGGTCAGCGCGCCCGGGCAGGGTGCGACCTTCCGGGTGACGCTGCCCCTCGCGCCGGGCTGACCCGGCCTCGGGCGCCATGCCGGCCCCGCGCCGGGCGGTCCTCACGGACGCCTCGCCTGGCCGACCGCGGTCCCTCACGGACGCCTCGCCTGGCCGACAGCGGTCCCTCACGGACACCCCCGCCCGGCCAACCGGAGTCCTCACGGGCGCCTGGCCCGGCCGGCATCGGCCGCGGCGGTAAGGAAACCTTCGGCCGGCGGTCCGGGACGGGTCAGGTTGGCCATCCACCGTGGACACGTGCCCAGGTGGGCGCGACCGCGGGTCCGGAGCGGGATATCCGGCGGGAGGTTGTTCGATGACACGACTTCGACGGGCCGGGTTGATTCTCGGCGTCGTGCTGGCGACGGCGGCGGCGGGTTGCGGTGCCGGTACCGGCAGCACCGGCGACGAGGCGGCCGCCAGCGCCACTCCGGGCAGCGGGGAGAACCTGGCCAACTGGATGCGGTGCATGCGGGAACACGGCGTCACGGTGGAGGACCCTCGGGAGAGCGGCCGGTTCGCCGCCGACACCGAGGGGATCAGCGCGGAGACGCTGGAGCAGGCGCAGCAGGCCTGCCGGCAGTACGTCCAGGCGGCGGCGGGTGATCGGCCGAACGCATCGGACCCGGAGGTGATGGCCAAGTACCTCGACTTCGCGCGCTGCATGCGGGAACGCGGCGTCGACCTGCCCGATCCGGTGGCGGATGCGAACGGCGAGGTCACGCTCGCTCCGCGAACCGATCCGAAGTCGTCACTGTATGTCGACGCGGAGCAGGCGTGCCGGTCGCTCCTGCCCGGCGCCGGCGTGGGCGCCCGATGAGGCGGCTCCTCCTCATCGGGGCGGTGGTGCTCGGCACGGTCCTCGCCGGGGTCGCCGTGGCGACCAGGGCGGCCGAGTCCGACCCCGCGCCGACGGTCAAGAACGACGCGACGGCGCCGGTCCTCCGCACCGATCTGGTGGACACGAAGACGGTCACCGGAACGGTGCGGTTCGCCGACCAGCGCACGCTCACCGCGGTACGGGCGGGTACCGTCACCGCGGTCGCCAGCGCCGGCACGGTCGTCAAGGCCGGACACTCGCTCTACTCCCTGGATCGCATGCCGACCGTGCTGCTGCGCGGCAGCGTACCGATGTACCGGACGCTGGCCCCGGGCGTGCCGGACGGGCCGGACGTCGCCCAGCTGGAGGCGGGACTGCGGGCCCTGGGGCACGGCGCAGGGCTGACGGTGGACCGGCGCTTCACGGCGGCGACCGCGCGGGCGGTGCGGGCGTGGCAGGCCAGGCTCGGCGTCCCGGCGACCGGCAGCGTCGGGGTGGAGCGGGTGGTGTTCCTGCCCCAGGACGTCCGTGTCGTCGCCGCTGCCGTGACGGTTGGCGCGCGGGTGCGCCCGGCTGCCGGACTCCTCACCGTGGGCAGTACCCAGCGGGTGGTCACGATCAGAGTGGACGTGGCCGACCAGCACCTTCTCGGCCAGGGCGCCGAGGTCACGGTACGTCTGCCCGGCGGAGTCGACGTGCCCGCCAGGATCGACGAGGTCGGTCTGGTCGCCGCTGCCGACGGAACGGCCGACTCCGCCGACGACGGGGGCACCGACGTCCCGGCCACCATCTCGGCGGAGCTGGGCCTGGACGACCAGAGCAAGGTCCAGGTCCCGGACCAGACGCCGGTCGTGGTCGCGCTCAGGAGCCAGACCCGCGCCGGCGTGCTGTCGGTGCCGGTCGAGGCGCTGCTGGCGATGCGCGAGGGCGGTTACGCCGTCGAGGTGGTCCAGGCGGGGACGGCCCGTACGGTGCCGGTACGGGTCGGGATGTTCGCCGGTGGTCGAGTGGAGATCACCGACAGCGACCTGACCGAGGGCGCGCAGGTACGGGTGCCGGCGTCATGACCACCCCGATGGTCGAACTGTCGGCGGTGCGGCGGCGCTACCCCGGGGGCGTGGGCGCGCTTCGCGGCATCGACCTGACGATCATGTCCGGTGAGATGGTGGCGATCGTCGGCCCGTCCGGTTCGGGAAAGTCCACCCTGCTGAACATCATCGGCACCCTGGACCGGCCGACCAGCGGGACCGTCCGGGTCGCCGGTCAGCTCACCGGCACGCTGTCCGATCGGCAACTCTCCGCGCTGCGGGCGCACCGCATCGGCTTCGTCTTCCAGCAGTTCCACCTCGCCCCCGCGATGTCCGCGCTGGACAACGTGGCCGACGGCCTGCTCTACACCGGCACGCCCCGGAGCACGCGGCGGGCCAGGGCGACCGAGGCGCTCCGCCAGGTCGGGCTGGAGCGTCGACTCACCCACCGGCCGGCCCAGTTGTCCGGCGGCGAGCAACAGCGGGTCGCGGTGGCTCGGGCCGTCGTCGGCGAACCACCGCTGCTGCTCGCCGACGAGCCCACCGGAAACCTCGACACCGCCGCCGGGGCAGGCGTCCTGGCCCTGCTGCGGAAGCTGCACGCGGCCGGTACGACCGTCGTGATCATCACCCACGCGACCGATGTGGCAGCCGCGGCGCAGCGGCAGATCCAGGTGCGGGACGGCCAGATCGTGGCCGACATCAGTGAGGAGTACCGACCATGACTGCGGCTTCCACGCTGCCGCCCGCCCGGCAGACGGCCGCTGACCTGCTCCGACTTGGCGTCGCCGGGATGCGGGCACGCCCGCTGAGGGCCGTCCTCGCCTCGCTCGGGATCGCCATCGGCATCGCCTCCATGGTCGCGGTGGTCGGTATCTCCTCGTCCAGTCAGGCGGATCTCCTCCGTCAGCTCGATCGGCTTGGTACCAACCTGCTGACCGTCAAGCCGGGCCAGTCACTCTCCGGGGAGAACGCGGAACTCCCACCCCAGTCGCTGTCGATGGTAGGCCGGGTCGCCGGGGTGGACGCCGCGAGCGCCGTCGGCGACCTCAAGGCCAGCGTGTACCGCACCGACCAGGTCCCCGCCGAGCAGACCGGCGGGATATCGGTACGCGCCGTAACCCTGGATCTGCCCGTCACCCTGCGCGGCACCCTCGACGCGGGCACCTGGCTCAACGAGGCGACCGCGCGCTATCCGACGACGGTGCTCGGCAGCATCGCCGCCGAGCAGCTCGGGATCGACTCGCCCGGCGCCCAGGTCTGGCTGGGAGAGCGCTGGTTCACCGTACTGGGAGTGCTCGCGCCGGTCCCGCTCGCGCCCGGCCTGGACCGGGCGGCCCTCGTCGGCTGGTCCGTGGCCGTCGACCTGCTCGCCTTCGACGGTCACCCCACGACGATCTACGTCCGCTCGGCAGCCGACGCCGTGCCGACCGTGCGTGCCCTGCTGCCGCGTACGGTGAATCCGGAGTACCCCGAGCAGGTCACCGTCAGCCGGCCGTCCGACGCGCTCGCCGCCCGGGCGGCGGCGGTCGGTGCGTTCACCGGTCTGCTGCTCGGGCTCGGTGCGGTGGCCCTCGTCGTCGGCGCCGTCGGGATCGCCAACACGATGATCGTCTCCGTGCTGGAGCGGCGCCGTGAGATCGGCCTGCGCCGCTCGCTCGGCGCGACGAGAACCCACATCAGGTCCCAGTTCCTGGCCGAGTCGGTGCTGCTGTCCCTGCTCGGCGGCGGCGCGGGCACCCTGCTCGGCGCCGTGGTCACCACGTGGTACGCCCTGGCCCGAAACCTGCCCGTGGTCGTGCCCGCCTGGGCCGTCGCCGGGTCGGTGTCGGTGACGCTGCTCATCGGCGCCCTCGCCGGCATCTACCCCGCCATGCGGGCGGCTCGGCTCTCGCCGACCGTCACCCTGTCCACCATCTGACCGAAGGACGTGATCATGTCTACGTTCGACTCCCGACCCGTGCTGACCCGGCGTGCCCTGTTGGGCTCCGCCGCCGCAACCGGGCTGGCGGCGCTGGTGCCGGCCCCCGTGACGGCCCGCACCCGTACGCTGGGCTACCCGTTCACGCTCGGAGTCGCCTCGGGCGACCCGACCTCCGACGCGGTGGTGCTGTGGACCCGCCTCGCGCCGCGACCGCTCGACCGGGACGGCGGCATGCCGGCCCGGCCCGTGGAGGTGTACTGGGAGATCGCGACCGATCCACACCTGCGGACGGTGGTCCAGCGTGGAGTCTGCGCGGCCAGGCCGGAACTGGGGCACTCCGTGCACGTCGAGCCGCGCGGGCTCGGCGCCCACCGGGAGTACTGGTACCGGTTCCGGGTCGACGGTCACCTTTCCGAGATCGGCCGGACCCGGACCCTGCCGGCGCCCGGATCGTCGCCCTCGGCGCTGCGCTTCGCGGTCGCCTGCTGCCAGAACTACCAGACCGGCTACTACACCGCCTACCGCTCACTGGCCGCCGAACGGCCCGACCTGGTCCTGTTCCTCGGCGACTACATCTACGAGTACCCGCCCCGGGGCGACCGGGACGTCCGGCCGCTGCTCGGCGGGGAGCCGGTCGACCTGGCCGGATACCGGGCGCGTTACGCCCAGTACCGCGCCGATCCCGACCTGCGGGCCGCGCACGCCGCCGCCCCGTTCGGCACGGTCTGGGACGACCACGAGGTCAAGAACGACTACGCCGGCCCCGTTCCGCAACCCTCCAGCGATCCGGACGTGGTGGCGGCGTTCGGTGCCCGGCGTGCCGCGGCGTACCAGGCCTTCTACGAGCACGTGCCGATGCGCCGCCCGGCCGGCGCCACGGACTTTTCCACGCTGCGCGTGTACCAGCGACTCCGGGTCGGCGAGCTGGCCACCATCAATCTGCTCGACACCCGGCAGTACCGCTCGGACCAGCCCTGTGACGACGGGACCGGACACGGCAACCTGAAGATCGACGACACCTGCGCCGAACGGGACGACCCCGCCCGGACGATCCTCGGCGCGCAGCAGCGCGCCTGGTTGCTCGACGGCCTCGCCAGGTCGGACACCCGGTGGAACCTGATCGCCCAACAGATGCTCTTCGCCGAGCTGCGCATGGCGGAGGAGCAGAATCCCGGCCGGCTCGTCATGGAGGCCGACGGTTGGGACGGCTACACCGCGGACCGACGTCTCATTCTCGACCACCTGCGGTCCCGGAGCGTCTCGAACCCGGTCGTGTTCAGCGGCGACATCCACGATCACGCCGTGGCCGACCTGCCCGCCGACTTCGCCGATCCGACGGCTCGGGTGGTGGCGACGGAGTTCGTGGCCGGGGCGATCAGCAGCCCCAGCTTCGGCACCACCACCGGCGCCGCCGACCACAACCCGCACCTGAGGTTCGGCTCGGAACGCAACGGCTACCTCTCGGTCAGGCTGACTCCGGAGCGGATGGAGACCGAGGTCCGCAGCATGTATCCGCCGGAGGGCGTCCGGTACGTCACGCCGGACGCGGAATGCCGTACGGAGGCACGCTTCGTCGTACTGGACGGCCGGCCGGGGGCCCAGCCGGGCTGAGCGACGCCCGCGGCCCGCCCGGAGTGGATCTTCCCGTGATCCTTTTCCTGGGCAGCAAGCCGGACGACCGGTAGCTGATTCGGTAAGCGGAAGTCGTGTCCTCTTGTGCTACCTGGCCAACCAAGTGAGTGACCGCCGGTGGGGGCCGGTTCGGCCGGAGGCAGTTGATCAAGCCGCTAACATCGCTGTCCATGACCGAGGCACCGTTTCTGCACGCCACCCGCGAGTCCTACGACGTGCTGTCCTTCGACCACCTGGACGTCGTCGCCACCGACCTGAGCCGCCTGCCGCTGGAGCGGGCGCTGTTGGCCGTCTTCGCCGAGTGGGTCCAGGCGACCGGCAACACCGTGGTCGCGGATATCGGCTGCGGACCCGGCCGACTGACGAACGCCCTGCACGAGCACGGTCTCAGCGCCTTCGGTGTCGACCTGTCTCCCGAGATGATCGCAGTGGCCAGGCGGACCTACCCCGGTCTGCGGTTCGAGGTGGGGTCGATGCTGGCACTGGACATCCCCGACGCGTCCCTCGGCGGCCTCCTCGCCAACTATTCGATCATTCACGTTCCCTGGGAGTACCGCTCCCAGGTGTTCGCGGAATTCCATCGGACGCTGGCCCCGGGCGGGCAGTTGATGCTCGCCTTCCAGATCGGTGACGACCGCAGGCACTACGACGGGGTCGACGACCTGACGTTCTCGCTCGACTTCTACCGGCAACAACCCGAGGAGGTCGCCAAGCTGCTCGACAAGGCGGGGTTCGAGGTCCGGGTGAAGACCATCCGGGCGCCGGACTCCGAGCGGGAGGTGACCCAGCAGGGCCACCTGCTCGCCCGCAAACCCGTCGACGCCGGATAGTCCCCAGTCGGCCCGGGGTGGATCAGATCCACCCTGGGCCGACAGCGGCAGTTAGCCGCGGGTGATCAGCGACTGGAAGGCCGCCCGGACGTTGGCGGCGGATGCGGTGACATACACCTCGGACGGCGGGCCGATATCGATGAGGCCGGTGTAGCGGGTGTATTTGAGCACCCTCGGGCAGCTTGCGCCGCTGATCTGCAGTTTGCCGTTCACCACGAGCTTCCCGGTCCGGAGTTCGTAGGCCTGCACCGGAATCGCGATCTTGCGGAACGCCACGTTGGTGGGGAACAGCCGGGAGATCTTGTTCTCGTAGGGGCAGGTCCGGACGGTGGTTCCGTACTCCTTCTGCCCCACGCAGACGATCAGCACGGCGGCGGTGACCTCGGAGGTCCGCCACGCGGCGGGGAGCCTCTTCGTGTACTCGTCGTCGCCGTAGAACAGGGCGCGGTTCGTCCTCCCCTTGGTGTACGGGGTGGCGGCGCTGTACGGTGCCGGCTTGGTGCAGTACTCGGGTCGGGTGGTGGTCGGCCCCTCAAGCAGGCTGCGGACGTTCGCCAGCTCGATGGCCAGGCCGGCCTGCTTGACTCCCTCGACGGCCCGGGCGCTGAATTCCTGGCCGGGGTACTGGTCGAGAAGCTGCTGATAACGCGTCCGGGCCGCCTCCCAGTTCTTGCTGGCCATCAGGCCGTCGGCGCACCCGACGAGCGCCGTCGGCGCGGTCCGCGCCACGACCTCGGCGGACCGGTCCAGCGTGTTGTTGGTCGGCTGCCGCTGGCGGAGCCAGTCGGTAACCGCGACGGTCTGGCACGGGTCCTTGGTCGGCAGCCTGCCGAGAAACCTGTCCAGGGCGGCGTCGACCATCTTCTGGTGGCCCGGCAGGTCCGCGAGGACCGAGCCGAGACCGTCGAAGCCCGTCTTCAGCCCGTCGGTGTCCCCGGTCAGCCCGGTGGCGAGCTTCTCCTCGGCAGTCCGCAGCCGCTGGCAGGCTTCGACGCTCCGCTCGCCACGGACGGTCAGCGGAGCGTCGGCCACCCGGTGACCGAACGCCACCCGGTCCAGCGCGGTCAGGGCCCGGGCACAGTCGCCGCTCTGCCGGGCTTCGGCGACGGTCCACTCGATCCTCGCCGCGTCGAACCGCAGGAATCCCACGGCCAGCAGCACCGGAACCGTGACGGCGAGCGCGACCAGTCGTTGATCGCGCTGTACGCCACCCTGACGGCGCCCGCCCGCCAGGATCCACGCGTGCACGACGAGCGCCACCCACCAGAGGAGTACGACGACCTCGGCCCAGACCGATCGCGCGCCCCAGACGAGGGAGGCGACGAGTACGGCGCTGACCAGGGTCGCGGCCACGGCCAGCTTGATGCGCCCGAGCATCAGGTAACCGACGCCGATCAGGGAGGCGTTGCCGAGAGCGGCGGCCAGCGGGTCATGGGATCGGTCCGCCGGCTCGCGTTCCAGGTCGGCCTGCGTCACGACGTCCATCGTGGTCCCTCCTCCGTCACGCCAGTTCGATCGGTCGGTCGTCCCGCCGGTGGGACGTGGCCGGGTCACCGCTGACCGCCGCCGGGCGGTGTGGTTTTCGCAGGCTAACCCGACCGGCTCGGGACCCCTCCCCGACCACCAGATCAACACTCATCACGCCGTCCCGACCCACAGCACCATCGTTCCATGGTGGATGGGCAGAGCGCTCCGGCCGCTCACCGCTGGATTTCCCACGGCTGTCTGTCGTGTGCGGACGGTCGGGAGCGACGGCCTGCCCCTGGTCCTGCCTATCGGAGCACCCGCAGGGCTTCCCGGAACTCGGCCGTGGCCCGCTCGTGCGGATAGCGACGGTGCAGTTCGGCGTCCACCTCACCGGCGACCAGCAGCAACGACGGCAGTGAGCGGCGGTCACCCGCAAAAGCGGCCAACCCGTTGCTCGCCGCCCGCTCCAGGTCGCCGGACCGGGCCGCCGTGGCTGCCACCGTCAGCCGGGCTTCAGCGGTACGCATCGGAGACCGCTCGGTGCCGTCGGGTGCGACGCCCTCCCGGATGACCTCCTCGGCGTAGTGCTCGGCAAGGGCGTCCTCCTCGGCGAACCGGTAGGCGTCCATCGCGTAGAACAGCCATTTCCCGGGATCGACCTCGAAGTGGTTGTCGGGCCGGTCCGGCGCGGGCAGCGCGTCGAGCAGCCGTCGGCCACGGTCCAGTGCCGCACGGACGCCACGCACGTCACCGAGCCGACCGAGAGCCTTCGCCTCCTGCGCGATGAGTTGCACCACCACCGGCCCCGATCCGGCTACCTCCTGGCCGGCCCGGGCGGCGGCGATCACCGCCGGATGGCGGGACTGGGTAAGGGCGAACCAGGCAGCCATTTCCCACGCCCACCCGGCGAGTTCCGCGTGCCCGGCCTCCTCGGCGAGTTGCCGCGCCGCAGTCCGGGTCGCCTCGGCGCCGGCCCGCATCCCGAGGTCGTACTCGACGCAACCGACCAGCAGGGCGAGCCAGCCGGCGCAGACCAGCAGTTCGCGATGCTGCCGTAGTCCGACCGGTTGGTGCAGCAGCCGAGCCACCTCCCGTAGCCAGCCTTGTCCCTCGGCCCGCAGTTGGCGGGCGTCGCGCCAGCCGTACTCGCAGCACAGCTCGGTGACGGTGGCCTGCAAGGTCTCGACAGTGGCCGGGGCGCCATCGCCGGACTGCATTCGGCGGAGGAGTTCGGCGGTCTCCCACGGCCGAGCGTCCAGCGTTGCGGTCACATCGAGGTGGGCGCACGCGATCAACTCACCCCGGGCGTGGAGGGCCTCGTCGATCCGCCGGGCCAGATCCTCAGTGGGCTTGCGGCGGCCGTTCTCGATGCGGGACAGGTGGCCCTTGTCCAGGGGCAACCGCTGGGCGAGGGCACCCAGTGACAGCCCACGAGCTTCGCGAAGCGTACGCATCTGTGGTCCGAAAGACAGCATCCGTCCCGCCCGCCTTCCTCACGGTGTCCGTTGCCGCCCGGCGGTGGCAACGCGCAACCCGTCGACCGCCCGAGGGTATCGCCGCAGAGTGAAGTAGGCGACCACGCAGGGTGAGCGAAATTCTCGCCCTGCGTCGAGAGGGGTTAGTCGATGCGACGGGTCTCGTACGACGCGTACGTCTTCGCGGTCGCGGCCACGCTCGCCCGCCTGCACCGCCCGGTCTGGTCCTGGCGGAGATGGCGGCGGATCTGCCGCTGCGGCGCCGACCTGCCCTGCCGGGTACGCCACCGGATCCCGATCAACCGGGGCCACTGGCCGGGGGAGGAACAGCGGTGAACGAACGGGGATCCGCGGTTGCCGGGCGACCCGGTGCCGCTTGCCCTCTACCTGGCCGCGCACTTCGTCCGCGCCGCCCGGGATCTCGCCGGGCTTCCCGTCGGCTCGTTACACCGGCGGTTCCTCGGCAGGCTGCGCTGACGGCCCGGACTGCCGGGCCAGCGGGGCGAGGCCGGCGAGGATGAGAAGGGCGCCGAGCGGCAACAGGTCGAGGTTGACGGCGATCTGTACGAAGCCGAGGAACACCAGGACCGGGCTCCACGGCGGGAGCCGACGTGGCCGGAGTACGACGAGTTGCACCAGCAGCGTGAGTACGCCGAACTGGAACAGCAGCGGGCCCACGGCGTAGAGCGGGTCGGGCAGCGGAGCCTGCTCCCTGATCGGCTCGGACAGGTCGCCGAGGATCACCCAGAGGAAGGCGGCGACGCCGAACAGACCTGCCACCGTCGCGGTGCCGGCTGCGACCAGCCGGCCCCTGGTGGTCGCCGGCACCATCTGGCGCAGGCCGACGACCATGACGCCGAAGAGCAGGAAGGCGACGAAGAACATCGTGTGCCCGATGTCCCAGGCCAGCCCGGGACCGTGCTCACCGTCGACGCCGTCGACCAGCCGGAGAAGTCCGTAGAGCAGCAGCAGGACCGGTGCGGCAACGGCGGAGATCCGCAGCCACGGCATCGATTCCACCTGGTTGCGGGGCGCGTGGACCGAGGTCATACCAGCATCCTCGCCACCGGACCGCCCGGCGCCATCCGGGCATCTCCCAGAGCCGCCCCCGGCATATCCCCTACTGGTGCGGTCCGGAGCGGATCAGTGAACCTTTTTCAACCTCCCCTTGCGGTCCGGCGGACCGCAAGGTCGGACGCGGTGCGTGAGCGCCGCGCGGTCCAGGTTGAAAAAGGTTCAGTCAGGCAGCACCAGATGGGTCATGGTGGCCTGGCTGCCCTCCCGGACCGGTGCGGTCCGGCCGTCGGGGCGGAATCCGTGGCGCTCGTAGAGGCGCCGCGCATCGGGATTGCCGTCGGCGACCCACAGGTCGACCCGTAGCGCCCGCTCACCGGCCCAGCCGAGCACGTGGTCGAGGACCTGCCGTCCGATGCCCTGTCCGCGCCGGTCCGGCGCCGTCCACATCGCGACCACCATCAGCCGGCCCGGCTCGTGGAGCCAGCCGGCGCCGATCCCGACGACCTCGTCCCCGGCGTACGCGAGCACGGACGGCCCGCTCGTGCCGTCGAGCCGGGACCGCCAGGTCTGCTCGGTGAACGCCGCCTCGCGCTCGTACGTCGAGCCGAAGGCGTCCGGGTCCTGCCGCAGGGAACGCAGCCGGATTTCCCGCCACGACTCCCAGTCGTCGGGTCCGACTACCACGGTCCGCACGTCACCCACCCGAGACTCCTCCTCGACACGTGGAGCAGGTCCACCAGGTCATCATCGCCAGCGGGTCAACCCGATTCCGGTCACCGGCCGCCGACCGATCGTGGCCGGGCTCAGGGCGCGGGCACCGGGTCGTTGTTGAGTTGGGCGGTCACGATCGCCACCAGCCGGTTCCGCGCCTCCAGGAGTTGCCGGGACAGCTCGTCGAGGGCGCGGGGGTCGACGAGCTGGCGTACGTAGGTCTTGTCGTCGAGCAGCTCCCAGCGCTGCACGGACTCGTCCGGCGCCTCGCTGACCCACATCGCGGAGACGACCGCGTGCCGCTTGGCGAGCAGCTTCGCGGCGATCTCGACCACCGGCAGGTACGCCTGCCGGTACTCCGGGGTGGCGAACTCGACCGAGCCCCGGGCGGCGCGTACCGGCTCGCCGGGTCTGGCCAGTACCTCGAACGCGTTGCCGCCCGCCTGGTCGGCGCCGATCCAGGCCAGGATCAGCTCCAGGTCGCCGGCCGCGATCGTGATCCGGCCGATCGCGGCCACCACCTCGTCGGGCAACCTCGCCATGTCGGGCTCTCCGTCCTCCGACGTCCGCTTTCCGGTATCCGGCTTTCCGGCTTCCGCTTCCGGTCCATCCCGATGACAAATCTCGGAGCATCATGATCAGAAAGACTGTGGCCGATCCTAACCAAGCACCGACCGCCCGCCGAGCCCGCCCGTTGGCGTAATCTGCAATACCTGCGTCATTGACGCCACATCCCCGCCGCGAGCAGCATGAATGCATGCAGCGACGGGTGGTGGCGGTGATCTTCGAGGGCTTCCAGGGCCTCGACCTGACCGGCCCGGCCGACGTGTTCGCACTGGCGAGTCTGATCCTCGGCGAGAGCCGCGGCTACCGGCTGGAGGTCGCGGCGGTGCATCCCGGCCCGGTCACGGCGGGCAACGGGGTCGCGACGCTGGCACCACTGGCACTGGACCAGGTCACCGGGCCGATCGACACGCTGCTGGTGGTCGGTGGGCTCGCCGCCCCGGCGCACGTCGCCGACCGGCAACTGGTCGCCGGGATCTCCCGGCTTGCCGGCATCGCCGACCGGGTCGCCTCGGTCTGCAACGGCGCGCTCCTGCTCGGCGAGGCAGGGCTGCTCGACGGCCGTCGCGCCACCACACACTGGCTGAGCGCCCAGGATCTGGGCGACCGCTATCCGGCGGTCGAGGTGGACGCCGACCGCATCTACATCCGGGACGGGCACGTCTGGACCTCGGCCGGAGTGACCGCCGGCATCGACCTCGCGCTCGCGCTGGTGGCCACGGACCACGGCCACGAGCTCGCCCGGCACGTGGCCCGGGGCCTGGTCGTCTACCTGCACCGGCCGGGCGGACAGAGCCAGTTCAGTACGGCGATGCGGACGCCTGTGCCCCGCAGTGAACCGCTGCGCGAACTCCAGACCTTCATCGACGCCAACCCGGCCGAGGACCTGAGCGTGCCGGCGCTGGCCCGGCGGGCCGGGATGAGCGAGCGGCACTTCTCACGGCTCTTCACCGAGCAGACCGGCGTCTCCCCCGGCCGGTACGTCGAACGCAGCCGGGCGGACGCCGCCCGCCGGCTGCTGGAACACACCGGCCATCCGCTGGACCGGGTGGCCCGGGAGTCCGGTCTCGGCGCCGCCGAAACCCTGTACCGCGTCTTCCGCCGGCACTGGCGGGTCGCACCCGGCGACTACCGCCGCCGGTTCCGCGCGAAACAGAGCTGACCGCCCGCCCCATCGAAACTGCCCCAGCACCTCCGGCAGCCGCCGGCACCCGCCGGCACCGGAGCCGATCCCGCGCGCCCCGACACCTGCCGGACGCCCCGTCCCGAGCAGCCGATCCATCGCGCCCCGACACCTGCCGGACGACACGGTTCCGAGCAGCCGATCCATCCCGTTCCGACAAGGAGGAACCGAGCATGCACGTCGCCATTCCGCTCTATCCCCGGTACACCGCCCTCGACGTCGTGGGGCCGTACACGGTGCTGGCCTTCGCCCCCGGCGTCACGGTGACCATGGTCGCCGCCGAACCAGGTCCGGTCGTCGACGATCGGGGCACGATGGCGATCACCGCCACCGCGAGCTTCGCCGAGCTGTCCCGCCCGGACGTGATCGTCGTACCGGGCGGGGCCGGCACCCGCGCGGCGCTCGCCGACGCGGCGCTGGTCGGCTGGATCGCCCTCGCGCACCAGTACACCCGGTGGACCACCTCGGTCTGCGCCGGCTCGTTCCTGCTCGGCGCGGCCGGGTTGCTGGCCGGGCGGCGGGCGACCAGCCACTGGGGCTGGGTCGACGGGCTGCGGGCCTTCGACGCCGAGCCGGTCCGGGAGCGGGTGGTCCGGGACGACCGGATCGTCACCTCGGCCGGCGTCTCGGCCGGCGTCGACATGGCCCTGACCCTGCTGGCCGAGGCGACCGACGTGCCGACCGCGCACGCCGTCCAGCTCGCCATCGAGTACGAGCCGGACCCGCCGTTCGACGCCGGCTCCCCGGTGAACGCCCCGGCCCCGCTCCGCGAGGCGGCCCTGGCGTTGATCAACTAGCCGGAGCGTCCGGGGAGGCGGGGATCACTCGCGTCCAGCAGATTCTCAGCACCCTGAGTAATCTTGGTCGGGCCCCTCGGAACCCCTCCTCCCCGGATCGGAAACGGTGTCCCTCGACCACTCCCGTGTAGTCCGTGACGTGACCACCCGGCTGCCCACGGCGTCCACCGCCGTCGAGGCTGGCCAGGTGACGGTGGCCACGCTGGGCAAACACACCCCGGGACGGGTCGCCGTGCTGCTCTGGGTCCGCGACCGGCTCCGCTGTGTCGCCGCGACCGGATCATGGCAGGTCTTCGCCTCGGTACCGGCCGGGGCCGGGACGGTCGGCCGGGTGTACGCCTCCGGCAAGACCGAAACCGTGCCGGAGGTGACGAACGAGCCCGACTACGTACCGCTGCGCCCCGACGTACGGGCCGAGATCTGCGCCCCGATCCTCGACCGGACGGGGCAGCCGATCGGGGTACTGGACCTGGAGTGGCCGACCGCCGACGTCGACCTGGACGCCTGGCGGCACACCGTCGAGCGGGTCGCCGCGCTGCTCGGCACCAGGATCGGGCAGCTCGGCGGCCCTCCGGCCGAGACCCGGAGCGAGAAGCTGCTCCGGCACGCCTCCGCGCTGACCTCCGCCGCCACCGAGGCCGACCTGATGACCGCCGCCGTCTCCGCGGCCCGGGACGTCTCCGGGCTCACCTCGGCGGTCTTCGTGCTGGATGGGCCGGCCGGACCACGGGTGGCGACGCCGAGCCTGGTACCCGACGCTCTCGAATCGCGGGTGCACGCCGCGCTGGCCGGCGCCGGCCGACCGGTCGTGGAACGGCTCCGGGCGCACGCGCACGCCTACGGCGCCTCCTACACCCTCGGCGAGGGGCACCACCCGACCACGCCGGACCAGGACGTACTGATCGCCGCCGGGGTACGCACCCTGATCTCGGTGCCGCTCGGCCCGACCGAGTTCTGCGGGGTGCTGCTGGTCGGCGACACCCGTACGCTGCGCCCCGATCCGACCACCGTCAACCTGATCGAGCTGCTCGCCGCCCAGTCGTGGATCTGCCTCGAACGGCTGCGCGGGCTGGCCCGGTTACGGGAGCGGGCCAGTTCCGACCCGCTGACCGGGCTGCGTCACCAGGGGTCGTTCGGCGAGCGGATCGCCGAGTCGCACCCGGGCCGGACGGCGCTGCTCGCGGTCGACGTCGACGACTTCAAGACCGTCAACGACACCTACGGCCACCAGGCCGGCGACAAGGTGCTGGTCGATCTCGCCCGGGCCCTCCAGGGCGCGCTGCGGCACGGCGACGAGCTGTACCGGATCGGCGGCGACGAGTTCGTGGCCGTGGTGGAGGTGCTCCGCCCGGAGGAGGCGGTCGGGATCGCCCAGCGACTGGTGGAGGCGGCCCGGCGTACCGGCCGGACGGTCAGCATCGGCGTGGCCGTGCAGCAGGACGGCGAGTCACCCGACCTGACCCTGCGCCGCGCCGACGAGGCCCTCTACGGCGTCAAGCGGGAGGGCCGCGACGGCGTCCGCCTGGCGGCCGCCTGACCCGCTCCTCCCGAGAAGATCGCGCAACGTCAGGGAACCCAGGATCGCGCTGCTTCAGGGAAACAGTGGCCTCCACGTCGGGCCGCGAAGGCACTCCTTCCGGGAAGCAGCGCGATCATGCCCCTCAGCGGGCGGCGGAGAACTCGGCGGCGAGCAGCTCGGCGATCTGGGCGGTGTTGAGGGCGGCGCCCTTACGCAGGTTGTCGCCCGTCACGAAGAGGTCGAGCGCGCGGGGGTCGTCGATCGAGCGGCGGATCCGGCCCACCCAGGACGGGTCGGTGCCGACCGCGTCGATCGGCATCGGGAACTCGCCCGCCGCCGGGTCGTCGACCAGGATCACTCCGGGGGCGTTGCGCAGCGCCTCCCGGGCACCCTCCGCATCCACCTCCGTCCCGAAGACCGCGTGTACGGCCACCGAGTGCCCGGTCACCACCGGCACCCGTACGCAGGTGGCGGAGACCTTCAGGTCGGGCAGGCCGAGGATCTTGCGCGACTCGTTGCGCAGTTTCAGCTCCTCGGACGACCAGCCGCCGTCCCGCAGCGACCCGGCCCACGGCACCACGTTGAGCGCCATCGGGGCCGGGAACGGGCCCAGGTCGTCGCCGACCGCCTGGCGCACGTTGCCCGGCCGCGAGCCGAGCCCCCGATCACCGGCGATCTTGGAGAGCTGGTCGTGCAGAGTGTCCACCCCGACCTGCCCCGTCCCGGAGACCGCCTGGTAGGACGAGAGCACCAGCTCACGCAGCCCGTACTCGCGGTGCAGCGGCGCGACCGCGATGATCATCGTCAGGGTGGTGCAGTTGGCGTTCGCGATGATGCCCTTGGGGCGGTTGCGTACCTGCTCCGGGTTGATCTCCGGCACCACCAGCGGCACGTCCCTGTCGCCCCGGAACGCGGCGGAGTTGTCCACCGCCACCGCACCCCGGGAGACCGCGACCGGCGCCCACTGCGCGGAGATTTCGTCCGGTACGTCGAACATCGCCACGTCCACGCCGTCGAACGCCTCGGCGGTCAGCGCCTGTACGGTCAGCTCCTCGCCCCGGCACATCCGCGTCTGCCCGGCCGAGCGCGCGGAGGCGATCAGCCGGATCTCACCCCAGACGTTCTTGCGGGAAGAGAGCAGGTCGCACATGACCGTGCCGACCGCGCCGGTCGCCCCGACCACCGCGAGTGTGGGGAGCGTCGCCATCGCGGACTACCTCCCGGTCCCGGCGTAGACCACCGCTTCCTCGCTGCCACCCAGGTCGAAGGCCTCGTGCACGGCCCGGACCGCGACGTCGAGGTCGGTGTCCCGGCAGACCACCGAGACCCGGATCTCGGACGTGGAGATCATTTCGATGTTCACCCCGGCCTCGCCGAGCGCGGCGAAGAAGCTGGCGGCCACACCCGGGTGCGAGCGCATGCCGGCGCCGATCAGCGACACCTTGCCGACGTGGTCGTCGTAGAGCAGGCCCTTGAACTTGACCTGTTCCTGCACCTTGCTCAGCGCCGCCATCGCGGTCGGACCGTCGGTCTTGGGCAGGGTGAAGGAGATGTCGGTCCGGCCGGTGCCCTCGGTCGAGACGTTCTGCACGATCATGTCGAGGTTGATCTCGGCCGCCGCGACGGTCTCGAAGATCCGGGCCGCCGCGCCCGGCTCGTCCGGTACGCCGACCGCGGTGATCTTCGCCTCGCTCCGGTCGTGGGCGACCCCGGTGATAAGTGCTTGCTCCACGGGTAGGTCCTCCGTCGATCCGGTCACCATCGTGCCGGTGTTGGTCGAGTATGACGAACGTACCCGGATCGGCAACCCGGCCCTCCGGGCGTACTCCACGCTCCGTAGGTGCAGCACCTTCGCACCGCACGCGGCCAGTTCGAGCATCTCCTCGTAGGTGATGGTCCTGATGTGCCGGGCGTTGGGCACGATCCGCGGGTCGGCGGTGAAGACCCCGTCGACGTCCGTGTAGATCTCGCAGACGTCCGCGCCGAGCGCCGCCGCCAGGGCCACCGCGGTGGTGTCCGACCCGCCCCGGCCCAGCGTGGTGATGTCCTTGGTGTCCTGGGAGACGCCCTGGAAGCCGGCGACGATCGCCACCGCGCCCTCGTTGAGCGCCGCCCGCAGCCGGCCGGGCGTCACGTCGATGATCCGGGCCCGGCCGTGCACCGAGGTGGTCAGCACACCCGCCTGGGACCCGGTGTAGGAGCGCGCCTCGTAGCCGAGGTTGTGGATCGCCATCGCCACCAGCGCCATCGAGATGCGCTCGCCGGCGGTGAGCAGCATGTCCAGCTCCCGGCCGGGTGGCAGCGGGCTGACCTGGTTGGCGAGGTCGAGCAGCTCGTCGGTGGTGTCGCCCATCGCGCTGACCACGACCACCACGTCGTCGCCGGCCTTGCGGGCCGCGACGATCCGCTCGGCCACCCGCTTGATCCGCTCGGCGTCGGCGACGGACGATCCGCCGTACTTCTGCACGACCAGTGCCACGACGGTGCACTCCTTCCCCTGGGCCGGGCGAGGTGCACGGCCCTGAGCGTGCCGACGCCGCCGGGTCGAGGCCGGCGGCGCCGTGTGAGACCAACTCAGGGTACCGGCCGGCGCCGCCGCCCCGACCAGGCGTTCCCACCATCCGACCGGCCGGCGACACGCGAGGGTAGCTGGACTGACCACCCGTTCCGGGGGTATACCCCGAGAATGGCGAGGTGCATCCCGGCGTAGCCCCCCTGCTCGGCGCACTCCTGGTGACCGGGACGGCGCTGCTGGCCGGCTGCGGCAGCCAGGCACCGGCGCCGGCCGCGACCACCCCCGCCCCGGCGGCGAGCCAGCCGACCGAGGCCCGGGACCAGCTCGCGGCGCTCGCCGCCGCCGCTCAGGACCGCCAACTGACGGCCGTCTACACGTTCACCGCACCCGGTCAGCCGGACCGGTCGATCTCGGTGGTCCGGGCGGCGGACCGCTCCTGGCGGGTGGACATCCCGGGTGGCGCGCTCGGCGGCAGCGCCGACGTCTCGCTGACCCAGAACGGCGCCGGACTGTTCCAGTGCGCGCTCCCCTCGGTCGGGCAGCCGGAGGCGGGCTGCGTACGGGTGGCCGGGCCCGGGCAGCCGCTCGATCCCGGCATCGACCCCCGGATGCGGCACCCGTTCACCGACTGGCCGGAGGTGCTCACCGACCGGCAGGCCCCGCTCGCGGTCTCCGCCGCCACCCTGCCGGGCGCCCAGGGCAGCTGTTTCGCGGTCGAGTCGACCTCGGCGTCGGTCAGCCCGCCGCTGGATCCGGGCATCTACTGCTACGCCCCAGACGGCACCCTGACGGCGGCCCGGTTGCCCGCCGGCACCCTGACCCTGGCCGGTACGCCGACCGCCGCCCCGGCCACCGTCGCGTTGCCCGGCCCACTGGTCGACCGGGAGCCGCTGCGGATCGCCGGACCGCCACCCGGCGATCCGACCGACGACAACAGCACGCCCGAGCACGACGGCTCGTCCAGCGACGACGGCTCGTCCGGTACCGGTGGTTGATCTCTATTCACGTTATGGGTGCACCCGGTCACGTCAGGTGACCCCGGTGCCGGGACAGAGTGCCCGATACGGCACACTCGGCACCATGGCCCAGCTCTCCCCGATACTGGCGACCCGGTGGAGCCCGCACGCCTTCGACCCGGTCGCCGACCTCACCGACGCCGAGGTGGCGTCCCTGCTGGAGGCGGCCCGCTGGGCACCCTCCGCCGACAACACCCAGCCCTGGCGCTTCCTGGTGGGCCGCCGGGACGACGAGGCGTTCAAGCGGATCCTGACCAACCTCTCCACCGGCAACCAGCGGTGGGCCGGGCGGGCCTCGGTGCTGCTGCTCGGCGCGCACACCACCACCGGCCCGACCGGCGGGCCGCTGCCGCACGCCGCCTACGACCTCGGCCAAGCGGTGGCGCATCTCACGGTCCAGGCCACCGCGCTGCGCCTCTACGTACGGCAGATCTCCGGATTCGACGCCGCCGGGCTCCGCGCCGACCTGGAACTCTCCGCCGAGGTACGCCCGCACGTGGTGGTCGCGGTGGGCCGGCTCGGCGACCCGTACTCGCTGCCCGAGGACCTGCGGGCCCGGGAGATCGGCCTGCGCCAGCGCCGCCCGCTGGCCGAGTTGATGCTGCGCTGACCCCGGCCGACGCCCACCCGGCGCACCCCTCGCCACCTGGGCGGTTCTCAGATTGCGGACTACGCTTACCCGATCGCTCGTCGAGCACTTAAGGTGACTTTGTCATGTGGCAGGCCCTGCTCCTTCGCCGCCGCGACGAGGCTTCCCAGGCCGGCACCTCGTCGCGGGGTTGAAGCGCGCCGTCCTGCATCCGGCCGAACCTCGTTGCGGCCAGTCTCTCGGGGATCCGACACCCGGATCCGGCACGAAGATCTGACACCTCGATCTGACACTCGGCGCTCACGCCACATGACCACGGGAGCTTTCTGCCATGGCACAACCTGCCGGCACCACCACCGACGGTGATCCGATAGCCCGGCAGCGGCCCAGCCGCATGCCGTTCCAGCGTTACCAGCCCTACCACCAGCAGTTCGCGATCGACCTGCCCGACCGGCAGTGGCCGACCCGGCGCATCGAGGCGGCGCCCCGGTGGTGCGCGGTCGACCTACGCGACGGCAACCAGGCCCTGATCGACCCGATGTCGCCGGAGCGCAAGCGGCGGATGTTCCAGCTCCTGGTGCAGATGGGCTACAAGGAGATCGAGGTCGGCTTCCCGTCGGCCAGCCAGACCGACTTCGACTTCGTCCGGCAGTTGATCGAGCAGGACCTGATCCCGGAGGACGTCACGATCCAGGTGCTGACCCAGTGCCGGGAGCACCTGATCGACCGCACCTTCGAGGCGATCCGGGGTGCGAAGCGGGCGATCGTGCACTTCTACAACTCGACCTCGACGCTCCAGCGCCGGGTGGTCTTCGGCCTGGACAAGGCCGGGATCACCGACATCGCTACCTCCGGCGCCCGGCTCTGCCAGAAATACCACGAGATCCACGCCCCGGACACCGACGTCTTCTACGAGTACTCGCCGGAGTCCTACACCGGGACGGAGCTGGACTACGCCCTGGAGGTCTGCGCCGCGGTGATCGAGGTGATCGACCCGACCCCGGACCGGCCGCTGATCATCAACCTGCCGGCGACCGTCGAGATGGCCACCCCGAACGTCTACGCAGACTCGATCGAGTGGATGCACCGGCACCTGCCCCGGCGGGACAGCGTGATCCTCTCCCTGCACCCGCACAACGACCGGGGCACCGGGGTCGCCGCCGCCGAGCTGGGCCTGCTGGCCGGGGCCGACCGGGTCGAGGGCTGCCTGTTCGGCAACGGCGAGCGCACCGGCAACGTCGACCTGGTCACGCTGGGGCTGAACCTCTTCTCCCAGGGCGTCGACCCGGAGATCGACTTCTCCAACATCGACGAGGTCAAGCGCGCGGTCGAATACTGCAACCAGCTTCCGGTGCACGAGCGGCACCCGTACGCGGGTGACCTGGTCTACACCGCCTTCTCCGGCTCGCACCAGGACGCGATCAACAAGGGCTTCGACGCGCTGGCCGCCGACGCGCAGGCGGCCGGGGTGCCGATCGACCAGTTCGGCTGGGCGGTGCCCTACCTGCCGATCGACCCGAAGGACCTGGGCCGGACCTACGAGGCGGTGATCCGGGTCAACTCGCAGTCCGGCAAGGGCGGCGTGGCGTACGTCATGAAGACGGAGCACCACCTGGACCTGCCCCGGCGGTTGCAGATCGAGTTCTCCGGCGTGGTGCAGCGGGTCACCGACGACGACGGTGGCGAGGTGGAGCCGGAGCGGATGTGGCGGCTCTTCGCCGAGGAGTACCTCGTCGATCGGCAGCGGGAGCCGGTCGTGCAGGTGGAGAGCTACACCATCGGCACCGTCGACGGCAAGGTCGAGATCGAGGTGGACGCCCGGTTCGGCGCCGGCCGCCGGGCACTCTCGGCGACCGGTAACGGCCCGATCGACGCGTACGTCAACGCGTTGCAGGCGCTCGACGTCCGGGTACGGGTCCTCGACTACCACGAGCACGCGATGTCCTCGGGCGGCGACGCCCAGGCGGCCGCGTACGTGGAGTGCGAGGTCGACGGCCGTACGGTCTGGGGTGTCGGTCTCGACGCCAACATCGTGACGGCCTCGGTCCAGGCGGTGACCAGCGCGGTCAACCGCGCCCTGCGCTGAGCCGGACGGTCTGCCCAACCGCGCACCGCGCTGAGTTCTGTCCTGCCCGCAACGGCCGCCTCGGGCAGGTCGGACCGGTCATCCCGGCCGACCCGCCCGATCCGGCACGCCGCCGCCGACGTGCCCGTCCCATCCCTCCCGGGCACGCCTGTCGGCACCGCTACGAGCGGCGCTGTCCCGTCGCCGACCGGTCCGCATCCCGGTCCGGTTCGTGCTGGTGGGTCGGGGGCGGCGGCAGGGACGGGCAGGGGCGGGACTTCTTCGGCTCCCGCTCCGGCCGGTGCACCAGTACGGCGGCGAGCAGCGCGCCCAGCAGCATCAGCCCGGCGGACCAGAGCACCGCCTGCCGGTACGCCGGGGTGAGCTGGCCGGAGCGCGCGTACCCGCCGCCGGAGAGGCCGACCACCAGCGGCAGCGCCGAGACGGCGAGCAGCCCGCCGACCCGGGACGCCGCGTTGTTGAAGCCGCTCGCCGCGCCGGCCAGCCGGTCCGGGGTGGCGGCCAGTACGGAGGCGGTCAGCGGGGCCACCACCAGGGTCATGCCGAGCCCGAAGAGGGTGATCCCGGGCAGGATGGCGGTCCAGTACGAGTCGCCCCGGTTCACCCCGTGCAGCAGGAACAGCCCGGCGGCGGCGACCAGCGGGCCGACGGTGAGCTGTGGGCGTGGCCCGATCCGGGAGGCGAGCGCGCCGGAGCGGGCCGAGCCGACCAGCAGCAGGATGGTCATCGGCAGGGTGGCCAGGCCGGTCTCCAGCGCGGAGTAGCCGACGACATTCTGGAGATAGACGGCGAAGAAGAAGGTGAGTCCGGTCAGCGCGGCGTAGACCAGCACGGTGTAGACGTTGAGCACCCCGAAGAGCCGGCTGGCGAAGAGCGTCGGCGGCAACATCGCCCGCTCGCCCCGACGCCGTTCGAGCAGCACGAACGCGACGGCGGTGGCCACCCCGAGGACGGCGGCACCGATCACCGGCCCCGAGCCGGGTCCGAGCTGCTGGGCCTCGATCAGCGCGTACGTGACGCCGGCCAGGCCGAGCGCGCCGAGCAGCGAGCCGGCCACGTCGAACCGGGCTGCCGCCGCGCCGTCGGCCCGGCTCTCCGGGGTCCAGCGCAGCGCCGCGATGATCACGATCACCGCGAGCGGCACGTTGAGGAAGAAGATCGCCCGCCAGGAGAGCGCGTCGATCAGCCAGCCGCCGAGGAATGGGCCGAGCGCCGTCGACACGCCGGCCAGGCCGGACCAGGCGCCGATCACCCGGCCCCGCTCGTCCGGGTGGAAGCTGGCCTGGAGCAGGGCGAGCGAGCCGGGGGTCAGCAGCGCACCACCGAGCCCCTGGAGGAAACGGGCGACGATCAGCCACTCGATGCTCAGCGCCGCGCCGCAGAGGATGGAGGCGGCGGTGAAGGCCAGCACGCCGGCGAGGAAGACTCTCCGCCGCCCGACCCGGTCGCCGAGCGCCCCGCCGAGCAGTACGAAGGCGGCCAGGGTCAGCAGATAGCCGTTGAGCGTCCACTGTAGGCCGGCGGTGCTGGCGTGCAGCTCGGCGCCGAGGTGTGGCAGGGCCACGTTGACCACGGTGGCGTCCAGGAAGACCATGCCGGAGGCGACGACGGCGGCGAGCAGGGTGCCCCGGCCGGCCGTACTGGACATCCGCAACGGTGCTGACGAATCACTCACGGTGTCAATCTGCCCTGCCTGTGTCGTAAGATGCCGCGAAACGCCGGAACCTGCACCGGTTGCCTGTGCACCGGTCTACACCTCGCAAGCTGGAAACGTGCCGTTCATCCGTACCAGATCACTAGCGCGGTCGGGAACAGCGGCCGTGCTCGCCGGCCTGCTCGCGGCCGGCGCCGCCGCCTGCGCCCCGGTCGAGAGCCCGGCGCCGGAGCCCACCGGTTCGGCCGACCCCCAGGCCCAGCTCGACCAGCTCACCGTGGCCGGGGCGGGCTCGATGCGGGGCTACAGCCGGGAACGTTTCCCGCACTGGCGCAACGCCGGCAAGAACTGTGACGTCCGGGACACCGTGCTCCAGCGGGACGGCACCGGCATCAAGCTCTCCGGCTGCAACGTGGTCGGGGGCCGCTGGTCGAGCCGGTACGACAAGCGGACCCTCACCGATCCCTCGGACGTGGACATCGACCACATGGTGCCGCTGGCCAACGCCTGGCGTTCGGGTGCCGACGAGTGGGACGACGACAAGCGGAGCGACTTCGCCAACGACCTGGACCGGCCACAGTTGGTGGCGGTCTCGGCGAGCTCCAACCGGGCCAAGGGCGACCAGGACCCGTCCCAGTGGAAGCCGTCGAACCGGGACGACTGGTGCCAGTACGCGGAGGACTGGATCGCGGTCAAGCACTACTGGCGGCTCTCGGTGACCTCCGGCGAGAAGGCCGCGCTCGACGACATGCTGGGGAGCTGCTGATGGGCGAGACGGGAACCGCCGCGCAGAGCACCGACATCACCGCCGGCCCGGGTGGGGTGATGACCGACGAGGTCGGGGTGATCACCGGGGAGCTGACGCTCCGCACCGAGCTGGACGGGAAGGACGCCGTGCTGCGGGTGCAGTACAAGGACGCCGCCGAGTGGTACGCCGTCACCGGTGGGCGGGCGACGCTGGCCGACCCGGCCGACCTGGTCGCGGTACACACCGTCGCGGTCGGCCTGCTCAACCGCCCCGAGGGCTGAGCTTCTCGGCATCCACCGCGAGACCTGCTCCGCCTTCGCATGCTCGATTGACAAAATCTTGTTTTACGTACAGGATTGTTTTCGCTATGAGAGACGTGATGTACCTGGAGCAGATCGAGCAGGCCGAGACCCTGCTCAAGCCGCAGCGCATCGAGGTGCTGCGGCAACTCGCCGAGCCGCACACCTGCACCGAGGTGGCGAACCAGCTCGGCCAGACCCCGCAACGGGTCTACTACCACGTCAAGCGCCTGGTCGACGCCGGCCTCGTCGACCAGGTCTCCGAGCGGAAAGTGCGGGGCATCTCCGAGGGCATCTACCAGGCGAGCGCCCGGTCGTACTGGCTCTCGCCCCGGCTGGTCGGCCGGCTCGGGCTGCGCAAGGCGCAGGACGAGATGAGCCTCGGCTACCTGCTCAACCTGATGGAGGAGGTCCAGGCCGACATCGCCGCCCTGGACCGGACCGCTCCGGAGCTGCCGTCGATCGGCGTCTCCGGCGAGATCCGGGTGCCGGCCGAACAACGCCAGCAGTTCCTCACCGACCTACAGACCGCACTGCAAGAGCTGTTCACCCGCTACGGCGGAGCCGAAGGCGACGCCTTCAAGCTCGCCGTCGCCTGTTACCCACATGGAGGCACCACTTAACGCTTCCCCACGGCTGGAAGCCGGGGGATTTCTGGCTCAGACCGCACGAGGCCACCGTTCCGGAAGGAGGTGATCGCATGTCTCACGTCGTCGGCACCAGCACGGTCGCGCTCTGCCGTGGCGAGGATCGTCCTCGCGGCGTTCCGGTCGCGGCAGGCGGTGTATCCGCAGGTGTCGCACCGGAAGACTCTGACACCCAGCCCGAGGCGGTGCTTGGCTCTCGTACCGCACTGCGAGCAGGTCATCGTGGTGTAGGCGGGCGGCACCAACACCACCCTCCGGCCCGCCCGCAAGCCACGGTCAACCAGTTCCCGCTTCGCCGCACCAATCGCCGCATCAGCAGCCTTGCGGGCCATCCGGGATTTGGTCAGGAATGTGGGCTTGAAGTCCTCGACCGCGATTGTCGCATGGTTGTCGACGATCTTCTTCGCCCAGACGCGGGCGTCGTGGATGTTCTGCCGGGCCGCCTTCCTGGCCAGCTTCGCCGCCTGCCGCTTGGCCCGCAGGTAGCCGCTCGACGGCTTCACACCCCGTGGGCGCCGACGGCGGGCCATCCGGCGCTGGAGTTTGGCAAGCTCGGCGGCACACCGTTTCCGGTGGCCGAGGTACGGCAGATCGTAGGCCGGGTCGGTGGTCGTCGCAGTCGCGGTGACACCCCAGTCGACACCGATCGCCCCCTCGGCATCGGGGACGGGTGTGGCGTCACGGCGGACGACGAAGGAGGCGTACCAGTGCCCGAGCGAGTCCTGGTAGACCCGGACACTGCTCGGATCGGACGGCAGCTCGCGCGACCAGACGACCGGAATCCTGACGCCGCCGGGCAGCCGCAGCCGACGGTCGCGGATCGAGAACCCACGTACCGTGTATTCCAGGCTGGGCAGGCTGTCCTTGCGCCGCTTCGGTCTCGGCCGGCCCCGTCCCTTCACCCTGAAGGAGTGCTGGAGGGCCAGAGCGTAGGTACGCAACGTCTGCTGCTGCGCGACCTGAGACCCGTCCCGCAACCACGACGAGCGGACCCGCGCCTCGGTCAGCAGCTTCGACAGCTTGCGGAAGGTGGGTTTGCGACCGGTCTTGTACTGGTGGACGGCCTCGTTCCACAACCAGCGACACCGCCCCCACTCCACCGCCAGCGCAGCCTCCGCAGTCGCGCCGGGACGCAACCGGTAGGTGTACCGCACCGTCTCGCCCACACCCACAACCATCCCAGCTACATCCGACAGTTTCGCCCACACAGAGGAGTCGACGCCATGCCGAAAACCAACACCACGCCCGACCGCCCTTTCCTCCCCATGGCTGAAGCCAGGGGCTTCTCGGGCGGCTCTCGATGACCGCACCGCTGACCCTCCGCGCCCGCGCCGCCGCACCGGTCAAGACCGTCTGGCACGCCCTGACCGACGCCGCCGAGCTGCGCGTCTGGCTCGCCGACCACGCCGAGGTCGAGCTGCCGCACCGGTACGAGTTCTGGGGCCGGCACGTCCCCGAGGGCGACGCCCCGCACCAGCGCCTGCGCGACATCGGCGAGCACAGCCTCCGGTTCGGCTGGCTACTGGACGGCGAGGAGACCACCACCGAGATCACCCTCACCGAGGAGAGCCCGGACTCCACGATCATCGCGCTCTCGCAGACCCACTGGAGCTTCCAGGACGTGATGACCGGCGCGAGCATCCGGGGCGTGCTCCAGACGTACTGGTCGCTGGCGATCGCGAACCTCGTCGACCACGTCGAGGGACGGCCGCTCACCCCGAGGACCGACTTCACCTCGGCGACGCTGCGCGACGAGGTCCTCATCGACGCCTCCCCCGAGGCGCTCTTCGAGTCGCTGACCGACTCGGCCAAGGCCAGCGAGTGGTTCGGCTACCCGATCGGGATCGAGCCCTTCGTCGGCGGCCGCTACGCGATGGGCGGCTTCGACAACAACCCCAACCCGGCGAAGGTGCTGGACCTGACCCCCGGCAAGGCGATGACCGTCGACTGGGGGCCGGCCGGGGTGGCGAGCTGGGAGCTGGAGGGCAGCGGGGGCAAGACGAAGCTCTCCTTCGTGCAGAGCGGCTTCGACCAGCCGCCGTACGCGGCCTGGACCGGGTGGCTCAGCGGGGTCGCCGAGCTGCGCCGCTACCACGAGCTGGCCGACTGGCGCCCGATCTGGCTCTACGAGCCGACCGACAACGTACCGGCCGAGGCGCACGCCGAGAGCTGACAATCCGGCCGCCTGTGCCGCCGAACCGTCGTACGGGTTCGGCGGCACAGGCACGTCCGGGAACCGGGAGCCCCACCAGCACGCTGCCGGCGGGCGACCCTTCCGGCCGCGGGACGCACTAGACGAACGAGCCCGGCTCGCTCGGCGCGGAGACGACGCCGGGCGTCTCGCCCTCGTCCTCCGGCCGGACGATCTGCGCGGTCACCTTGTGCGGCCGGATCTCGCCGCTGGCGATCTGCTCCGCCCAGTGGCAGGCCACCCGGCTCTCGCCGATCTGGCGCAGCACCGGCCGCTCGTCGGCACACCTGGTCGGCTGCGCCCACGGGCAGCGGGTGTGGAACCGGCAGCCGGCCGGCGGGTTGGCCGGCGAGGGCAGGTCACCGGCGAGCAGGATCCGCTCCCGGCGGTCCTCCACCTCCGGGTCCGGCACCGGCACCGCCGACATCAGCGCCCGGGTGTACGGGTGCAGCGGCTCCCGGTAGAGCCGGTCGCTCGGCGCCTCCTCGACCAGCGCGCCGAGATACATCACACCGACCACGTCGGAGATGTGTCGGACCACCGCCAGGTCGTGCGCGATCACCAGATAGGTCAGCCCCAGCTCGTCCTGGAGTTCGTCGAGCAGGTTCACCACCTGGGCCTGGATCGACACGTCCAGCGCCGAGACCGGCTCGTCGGCGACGATCAGCTCGGGACCGAGCACCAGGGCCCGGGCGATGCCGATGCGCTGCCGCTGCCCGCCGGAGAACTCGTGCGGATAGCGGGACAGCGCCCACTTCGGCAGCCCGACCGCGTCCAGCGTCCTGGCGATGATGTCCCGCCGGGCGGCCCGGTCGGCGCCGATCCCGTGCGCCTGCAAACCCTCGACCAGGATCGACTCGACGTTCTGCCGGGGGTCCAGGCTGGACATCGGATCCTGGAAGATCATCTGCATCCGGCGGCGCATCGCCCGGAGCCGGTTCGGCGGCAGTCCGGTCAGCTCGACACCGTCGAAGTTCACCTGCCCGCTCGTCGGCCGGGTCAACTGGAGCAGTGCCCGGCCGAGCGTCGACTTGCCGCAGCCGGACTCGCCGACCAGCCCGTACGTCTTGCCGCGCGGGATGGTCAGGTCGACCCCGTCCACCGCCTTGACATGCCCGACGACCCGGTCGAAGATCACGCCCCGGGTGATCGGGAAGTGCACCTTGAGATCCCGGACCTCGACCAGGTTCGCGGACTGCCCGGTGACCTTCACGTCGGTCATGCCGACTCCTCCTCGCGCGGGGCGGGCAGCTTCGCCTGCTCCTCCACCGGTACCGGCACGTCCTCGGCCGCCGTCGCCTGCGCCGGAACCACCCCCTCCGCCGCCGGCTCCGCCCTGCTCGGCGAGGCGGGCGGGGGTGCCGCCGCACCGGGCGGCGGCACCGGGTTGACACACCGGTACGTCCGGTCGGTGTGGGTCAGCGCGAGCTGCGGCGGCTGGCCGAGGCATGCCTCGATCTGCCGGTCGCAGCGGGGCGCGAAGGCGCAGCCGTCGGCCCAGGGCAGTACGTCCCGGACCGAGCCGCGGATCGGGGAGAGCCGTTCGCCCCGCCCCGCGTCCAGCCGAGGGATCGACCCGAGCAAACCCACCGTGTACGGGTGCCTCGGCTCGGCGAAGAGCGGCTTGCGGCGGGCGGTCTCCACCACCCGGCCGGCGTACAGCACGTTGACGGTGTCGCACATCCCGGCGACCACACCCAGGTCGTGGGTGATCATCACCAGGGCGGTGCCGGAGTCGCGTACCAGATCCTTGAGCAGTTCCAGGATCTGCGCCTGGATGGTCACGTCGAGCGCCGTGGTGGGCTCGTCGGCGATCAGCAGCCGGGGCCGGCAGGCCACCGCGATCGCGATCAGCGCCCGCTGGCGCATCCCGCCGGAGAGCTGGTGCGGATATTCCTTGAGCCGCCGGTTCGGGTCCGGGATGCCGACCCGGTCCAGCAGTTCGGCGGCCTCCTTGCGGGCCGCGTCGCCGCCCAGCCCACGATGCCGGGCCAACACCTCGGTCACCTGCCGGCCGATCGGGATGACCGGGTTGAGCGAGGAGAGCGGGTCCTGGAAGATCATCGCGACGTCCCGACCCCGGATGTCCCGCATCGCCCGCTGGTCGACCCGGAGCAGGTCGGTGCCGTCGAAGTCGGCCCGGCCCTCCACCGTGATCCCGGGCTGCTTGGGAAGCAGTCCCATCAGCGCCAGCGAGGTCACGCTCTTGCCGCAGCCGGACTCGCCGACCAGGCCGACGACCTCGCCCGCGTTCACCGAGAACGAGACCCCGTCGACCGCCCGCACCGTACGCTTCCCGCGCTGTCGGAACGTGACGGAGAGATCGTCCACATCAAGCAGTGCCATGACAGATCACTTCCGCAGCTTCGGGTCGAGGGCCTCGCGCATCGCCTCACCGAGCAGGGTGAAGCCCAGCGCGGTGATGATGATCGCCACCGCCGGATAGATCGCCAGCGCCGGCCGGATGCCCAGGTACGGCTGCGCGTCGGCGAGCATCACGCCCCACTCCGGTATCGCCGTGTCCGGGTTGCCGAGGCCGAGGAAGGAGAGGGCGGCCGCCTCGATGATCGCGGTGGCCAGGGTCAGCGTGGCCTGCACGATGACCGGGGCCAGCGAGTTCGGCAGCACGTGGCCGAGCGCGATCTTCGATCGGCGTACCCCGAGTGAGGTCGCGGCGAGCACGTAGTCGCTGTTGGCCTGGGCGATCATCGCGCCGCGCAGCAGCCGGGCGAAGACCGGCACCGAGACCACGCCGACCGCGATCATCACGGTGGTCAGGCTGGCGCCGAGCAGTGCCGCGATGCTGACCGCCAGCAGCAGGCTGGGCAGCGCCAGCATCATGTCGACGATCCGCATCAGCGTGGTGTCGACCCACCGCCCCCAGCGCCCGCCGAGCCCGGCGGCGGCACCGGCGACGCCGCCGACCAGGGCGCCGATCGCCAGACCGATCAGCGTGGAGACCACGCCGACCAGCAGGGTCTGCCGGGCTCCGACGATCAGCCGGCTGAACTCGTCCCGTCCCTGGTGGTCGAAGCCGAGCCAGTGGTCGCCGGAGGGGCCGGGGATGATGCCCTGGCCCGACTTGACCAGGCCCTCCCGGATCCCGACGGTGTCGGTCGGCCCGTACGGCACGAAGAACGGCCCGACGATCGCGACCAGCAGGAAGATGCCGAGCACGACGGCGCCGACGATGGCCGCCGGGTTGCGCCGGAGCCGGCGGAACGCCTCCTGCCAGAGGCTGACGCCGCGCTCCTCGTCGCGGGCCGCGGAGAGTTCGCCGAGCCGGTCGAGCTTCTCGGCCTTCTTCCTGGCCCGTTCGGTGATCGTCACCTGCGCCACCCTTCGTTCGCGACCGCGGGGCTCGCAAGCTCTACTCGCATTCCGGCGCGACCGCGTCCCACGCGAGCCGCCCCGGAACGCTCACTCCTCGCGCTCACCGGGCCCACCATCCGTTCACGATTACGGTGCTCACGCGCTGCGGCGGCGTCCTCATCGGACACGCACCCTCGGGTCGATCAGGCTGTACGAGAGGTCGACCAGCAGGTTCACCAGTACGAAGAGCACTGCAATGATCATGATGAAGCCCATCAGCACCGGATAGTCCCGCTGGCTGATCGAATCGGCGATGAACGCCCCGATCCCGCTGAACGCGAAGACGGTCTCGGTGAGCACCGCGCCGGAGAGCAGACCGCCGGTGAGCAGGCCGATCGTGGTGGCCACCGGCAGCATCGCGTTGCGCAGCACGTGCCGCCGGCGTACGACCCGCTCGGTCAGGCCCTTGGCCTCGGCGGTCCGGACGAAGTCCTCGCCGAGCACCTCCAGCACGCTCGCCCGGGTGATCCGGACGATGATCGCCAGCGGGATGCTGGCCAGGGCGAGGCCGGGCAGGACCAGGTGCCAGAGCGCGTCGATGGCCGCGTCCCACTCGCGGGTGAGCAGTCCGTCGAGGACGAAGAAGTTGGTGATCCGGGTCGCGTCGATGGTCGGGTCCTGCCGGCCGCTGGCCGGGAAGAGGTGCAGGTTCTCGGCGAAGATCGCCTTGAGCACGTACGCCAGGAAGAAGACCGGGATGCAGACCCCGACCAGCGATCCGGCCACCGAGGCGTGGTCGAGGAGCCGGCCGCGACGGCGGGCGGCGAGGTAGCCGAGCGGGATGCCGACCGCGATCGCGATGATCATCGCGGTCGCGGCCAGTTCGACGGTACCCGGGAAGCGTTGCAGGAACTCGGTGGTCACCTCGCGCTTGGTGGAGATCGAGGTGCCCAGGTCGAGCCGGAACATGCGCTGCATGAACCGGCCGTACTGCACCAGGATCGGCTCGTCCAGCCCGAGGTTGTCCCGGATCGCGGCGCGCATCTCCGGGGTGCCGCGCTCACCGAGGATCGCGGTCTCCGGGCCGCCGGGCAGCCGGTGCAGCCAGATGAACAACAGGATGGAGAGCCCGAAGAGCGCGGGTATCAGCTGCAACAGGCGTCTGACGATGAACCGGAACACGGGCGGCCTCTGGCGGGGTGCGGAGGGTCGCGCGGGCGGGCGCTGGGCTGACCTCCGACCGGGGTCCACCGGCCGGGATCAGGGCGCGCCCGCCCGCGGTCCCTTTCTCTATGTCAGGACTTGAACTCGGCGGTGGCGAACCGCTCGTCGGTGAGCGGGCTCGCCTTGACGCCGGTCACGTCCTTACCGAACACGATCGCCGGCGGCGAGTGCGAGATCGGCACACCCGGCAGGAACTTCATGACCTCGGCGTTGAGCTCCTTGTAGAGCTCGTACCGGGCGGTGGCGTCCGCGGTGGTGTCGGCCTTCTTGAACAGTTCGAAGAGCGCCGGGTTGTTGAAGCCCCACTCCGGCTTCTGCCGGTCGAACATGGTGCCGATGAAGTTGTAGCCGTCGCCGTAGTCACCGGTCCAGCCCAGGAAGTGCAGGTCGTGCGCGGTACCCGTGCTGGTGGCGTTGAGGTAGTCCGGGGTCCACTTCAGCGGGATCGGCTGGATCTTGATGCCGACCGCCTGGAGGTCCGCCGAGAGCAGCTCGAAGAGGTCCTTCGGGTTCGGCATGTACGGCCGGGTGACCTCGGTCGGGTAGTGGAACCGCAGCGTCAGGTTGCTGGCGCCGGCCTCGGCAAGGAGCTGCTTGGCCTTCTCCACGTTGTAGTCGTACGTGGTGACCTGCGGGTTCCAGCCCTCCACGGTGTCCGGCATGAACTGGGTGGCGACCTTGGCCCCCGGGGGCAGCTTCGAGTCGACCAGCGCCTGCCGGTTCAGGGCGTGCGCGATCGCCTGCCGGACCCGGATGTCCTTGAGCTTCGGGTTGCCGCCGTTCTGGTTCATCGCCAGGTAGAGGATGTTGAACGCCGGGCGGGTCAGCATGTTGAAGCCCTCGCTCTTCAACGGCTCGACGTCCGCCGGACCGACCAGGTCGTAGCCCTGGATGTCGCCGGAGCGCAGCGCCTGCTTCCGGGCGTTCTCGTCCGAGATGGTCTTGAAGATGAGGGTCTTCAGCTTGGCCTTCTGCGCGCCGCTGTATTCCTCGTTCCGCTCCAGGGTCAGCGTCTTGTTGGCGATGTCCCAGGACTTGAACTTGAACGGCCCGGTGCCGGTCGGGTGCTCCATCGCGTACGACGGGTACTGGATGTTGTCGGCGCTACCGCCGATGGTGCTGGCCTGGTACTGCTCCAGCGCCTTCGGGCTGTGGATGGAGAACGACGGCAGCATCAGCGCGGCCGGAACCTTGCTGGAGACGCGGGTGAAGGCGAGATCGACGGTGGTCGCGTCCTTCGGCGTGCAGGACTTGAAGAGGCTCGGCGGCAGGTCGGTCCGCTCGTTGGCGGCGAAGCCACCCATCACGTCCTGCCAGTACGGCGTGACGTCCGGGCTCTGCATCAGACCCTTGGCGTTGTACCAGCGGTTGAAGTTGACGCAGACCGCTTCGGCGTTGAAGTCCGTGCCGTCGTGGAACTTCACGCCTGAGCGGAGCTTGAAGGTCCAGACGGTGCCGGTCGCGTCCGGGGTCCAGCTCTCGGCCAGGCCCGGCGTGATCTTGGTGCCGCCCTCCTCGGGGCGGACCAGCGTCTCGAAGACCTGACGGGCCACCCGCAGCGACTCGCCGTCACTGGCGAGGCTGGGGTCGAGCACCTTCGGGTCGCCGGCCACGCCGAAGACCAGGGTGTCCTTCTGGCTTGCGCCCGAATCGCCGCGGTCGCTCTCGGCACAGCCGGCTACCGCGAGGGCCGCGACCGCTACGGCCGCGATGGCGACCTTCGGTCTTGGTGCACGCATGGTGCTTCACCTCGTCCTGTGGATACGACAAACGCGGTGACGGGGGCCACCGATGGCGAGACATTAGCCGTCGGGCGGACCGGGCGGAAACGGGCCGCGAATGGGTTGGTACCGGATCGTGTCTTTACCGTCATGACACCAGCGACAGAGCGTCGCGCATGGTCGACAATCGGGGCGTTTGTCCGGATCTGACTATGCGAATTTGTTACATCGCCTGTCGGGTGGATCACGACCGATGTCAGACGGACAGCGGGGTCGGTAACGGATCTGAACCGTGGTTGAACCGCGCTGTTCGGGAGGCTGAACAAGGGGCGGCCGGGCCGGTATTGAACGGCGGCGAGGCGCCGACCCGGAAGTGGGTGGCGAGGCGTCGGCCCGGAGTGGGTGGCGAGGCGTCGGCCCCGGTGAGGCGCCGGACGGCAGGACCACGCGGCAGGGTCAGGCGGCAGGTCAGACGGCGCGGCGGCCCTCGAAGGCGCGGCCCAGGGTAATCTCGTCGGCGTACTCCAGGTCGCCGCCGACCGGCAGACCGCTGGCGAGCCGGGTCACCGAGATGCCCATCGGCTTGACCATCAGCGCCAGGTAGGTGGCGGTGGCCTCGCCCTCGGTGTTCGGGTCGGTGGCCAGGATCAGCTCGCGGACCGAGCCCGTGCCGAGCCGGGCCAGCAGCTCCCGGATCCGCAGGTTGTCCGGGCCGACGCCCTCCAGCGGATTGATCGCGCCGCCGAGCACGTGGTAGCGGCCCCGGAACTCGCCGGTCCGCTCGATCGCCACCACGTCCTTGGGCTCCTCGACCACGCAGAGCACCTCTTCGGTACGGCGTGGGTCCCGGCAGACCCGGCACTGCTCGGACTCGGCGACGTTGTAGCAGACGGTGCAGAACCGCACCAGTTCCTTGACCCGGCGCAGCGCGGTGGCCAGCCGGGTGACGTCGGCCGGATCAGCCGAGAGCACGTGGAACGCGATCCGCTGGGCGCTCTTGGGACCGACCCCCGGCAGGCGCCCCAACTCGTCGATCAGATCCTGGATGGCACCCTCGTACATCGCGGGGTTGCTCAGAAACCGGGCAGGCCGAGGCCGCCCATGCCGCCGGTGACCGGGCCCATCTTCTCCTCGGTCAGCTTGCGCACCTCGTCGTGGGCGTTGTGCACGGCCGCGAGTACGAGATCCTCCAGGGTCTCCACGTCCTCCGGGTCGACCGCCTTCGGGTCGATCTTGATGGCCTTGACCTCGCCGGCGCCGGAGATGGTCACGGTGACCAGCCCGCCCCCGGCCGTACCGGTCAGCTCCGCCTCGGCCAGCTCCGCCTGCGCGGCGGCGAGCTGCTGCTGCATCTTCTGCGCCTGCTTCATCATCTGTTGCAGGTTGGGCTGTCCACCCGGGCGCACGGCGACTCCTCGGTTGCGGAAACTGGTCGCGTCCAGCCTAGTCCGGCCGGCTGCGGGCGGTTCGACGGCCCGCGACCGGCCGGCGCGTCGACTCAGCCCACGACCACGGTCTTCATGATCTTGTCGGCGATGGTCTGCCTCTTGGCGTCCCAGAGCGGGAAGAGGTAGCCGATGTAGCAGATGATGCCGTCGACGAAGTGCGCCAGATCGCGGAGGAACGCCTTGCCGGCGCCGATCGGCTGCCCGGCCCCGAGGTCGATCAGCCGGATGGCCAGCGCCCGCTTGCCCCAACTCTGCCCGGTCTTGCCCGTCATGTACCACCGGTTGTAACCCCAGAGCGCGAACGCGAGCGCCACGAACGCCCAATAGAGCGGGCCCTCACCGGTGACCTCGCCCGTCTGCGGGTCCACGCCCGAGCGGTCGAAGAACGCAGCGACGATGTAGAGCGGCAGGACGACGATCTGGTCGATGACGTGGGCGCCGAACCGCGGCCCCCAACTGGTGTACTTCAAGTAGTGCTCCTCGAAACGAAGGGTGCGAAGAAGGAACGCGGCTCAGCCGAGGCCGACGAGGCCGAGCCGGTGTAGCTGGAACAGCCAACTGGCGCCGGCGAGCAGGCTCACGCCCCACCCCGTACGCCGCCGCGCCCGGTCGGGCCAGCGCGCTGGTGGCGGCAGTACGCCGGACGCCCGCAGGAGGAGCAGCGGCGGCACGGCGGCCGTGAGCACTGCCAGGCCGACGATCATCGGATTGGCCGCCACCGCGCCGGCCAGGTCACCCCGGACCAGTGCGACCGCCGCCGTGGTCAGGCCACAGCCCGGACACGGCACGCCGGTCAGCGAGCGCAGCGGGCACGGCAGGCCCAGGCCGGTCGCGTCGGTCAGGTACGGCCACGCCGTCGCGGCGACCGCCACACCCAGACCGAACACGCCGAGCCGCTCAGGTACCGAGAACTCGCGCACCACACTCACAGGAAAATCACAGAAAACGGGGATGGGCGACCGATGTTAGAAGATCGTCGATCGTCCCGTCCTCCCGTTTTCCGGCGGACGCCGAGAGCGGACGGTCGAGTTCCGGTAGCCGATTGACCAGCCGGTCAGGCCCGGGGTCGTCCGGCCGGTGAAGACGATCCGAGGACGACGCCGGCAAGCCGCCCGAGCGACTCGTCGCCGTCGGTGGCATCGTTCGGGCTGGGGTTACTTGAGGTCGACGCTTACTTGAGGTCGACCTCGCCGATCCGTTCCGCGCCGAGGGTCTGCTGCAACAACTGCACCGCCTGCTGCTCACTGGTCTGCCGGGCGGTCCGCTCGTCGATCACCTCGTCGAGGGGTTCGTCGCCCGGGTCGAAGCCCTCGTAGCCGATCCCCGCCGAGGGGCGCGGGCCGTCGTATTCGGGGTCGTAGGGCGGCTCACCGGCCCAGTCCCGGTCCGCGGTCCGCTCCGGCGCCGGGGCGGGTTTCGGGGCACGGCCGGCCGCCGCTGCCCGGGCCGCCGCGAGCCCGGAACTGACCGCGCCACCGCCCGCACCAGGATTGGTACGCCCACCGTTCGGCTTGCCGACTCCGTCGCTGCCGGCGCCGTGACCGGCGGCCGCAGCACCGGTGCCGCTCGGTGCGGCGGTGCCGTTGGTACGGCTGCCGGCACCACCGGTCGGGCTGCTGGCGCCGGTCGGCGTGCCGGAGCCACCCGGCGAGGAGGAGGCGCCGGCCGGCGAGCCGGTCGCGGGGGCAAAACCGGTACCCCCGGGCGGGGCCGGCTCCGGCCAGTCCTCGTCGGCCGCTCCGCTCGGCGCGGCACCACCGGGTCGGGCCGGTTCCGGCCAGTCGTCGTCATCGGCGCTGGCCGCCGAGCCGCCCGCGCTGCCCGAGCCGGATCCACCGGTCGTGCGCTCCCGTCCACCGGTCGCACCCCGGCCGGACTGAGCCGAGCCGTTGCCACCGCCCCTGGGCGGGACGCTGTTCGTGGCCGCGCCGCTGCCGGTCGACTGCCGGGGCGGGGCGGTCGGCGCCGGTCCGCGCTGCTCGCCGGCCACCTCGCAACGGATCTGCCAACGCCCGCCCAGCTCCTCGTAGAGGGCGTCGGTGAGCACGCCGGAGGCGTTGGCGAGCATCTGGGCGAGTACCGGGGACTTGACGGTCAGCACCAAGGTGTCGCCGTCGAGGTCGCGTACGACCGCGTCGCGCATCAGGGCGGCGATCCGCTTGTTGGTGCGGTTGACCATGCCGACGACCTCGCCCCAGACCCGGCGTACGGCGGCAGCGTCCACGTCGCCCGTCGGCTCGGCACCGGCCGGCACCGGATCCGGGGTGGCCGGGTCGGGCATCACCGCCTCCGGGGGCACCGGACGCCGGGCCGGTGGCTCCGGGGCGGCCGGGTGCTGCCCGGCCGGTCCGGCAGGCGCCTGGCTAGGCCCGGGTGCGGTGGCTTCGCGTACCTCCCGAGGAGGCGCGACCGGTGCGGCGCTGGCGGCGGCCTGCGGTGCGGGAGTGGTTGCGGGCGACGGGCCCGGGTCTACGGCGGCGGCCGGTGCGCGGACCGGGGCGGCCGGCGGGGCCGCGTCGCCGGAGAGGGTGAGCCGGCGCTCCATGCGTTCGAGGCGTTGCAGCAGGCTGCCGGTGGAGTCCTCGGCACCGGGGAGCAGCATCCGGGCGCAGATCAGTTCGAGCAGCAGCCGGGGGGCGGTGGTGCCGCGCATCTCGACCAGGCCGTTGTGCACGATGTCGGCGCAGCGGGACAGGGTGGCGGGGCCGAGCCGTTCGGCCTGGGCGGCCATCCGCTCGATCTGGTCGGCCGGACCGTCGATCAGGCCCTTGGCGACCGCGTCCGGCACCTGGCGCATGACGATCAGGTCACGGAGCCGTTCGAGCAGGTCGGAGGCGAACCGGCGGGGATCGTGCCCGGCCTCGGCGACCCGGTCGATGGTGGCGTACGCGGCGGCGCCGTCCCCGGCGGCCAGCGCGTCGCACATCTCGTCGATCAGAGCGGCGTCGGTCACCCCGAGCAGGGCCACCGCGCGGGAATAGCTGACCCCCTCCGGGCCGGCACCCGCGATGAGCTGGTCGAGCACCGAGAGCGAGTCCCGGGCGCTGCCGCCACCGGCCCGGACCACGAGCGGGAAGACCGCCGGCTCGATCTTGACGCCCTCGGCCGAGGCGAGCTGCTCCAGGTAGGGGCGGAGCACGCCCGGCGGGATCAGCCGGAACGGGTAATGATGCGTCCGGGACTTGATCGTGCCGAGGACCTTCTCCGGCTCGGTGGTGGCGAAGATGAACTTGACGTACTCCGGCGGCTCCTCGACCAGCTTGAGCAGGGCGTTGAAGCCCTGGGTCGAGACCATGTGCGCCTCGTCGATCACATAGATCTTGAACCGGCTGCTGGCGGGCGCGAAAAAGGCGCGTTCGCGCAGTTCGCGGGCGTCGTCCACGCCACCGTGGCTGGCCGCGTCGATCTCGATCACGTCGATCGAGCCGGCCCCGTCGGTCGCCAGGCTCTTGCAGGAGTCGCAGACCCCGCAGGGCTCCGGGGTCGGTCCCTGCTCGCAGTTGAGCGAGCGGGCCAGGATCCGGGCGCTGGAGGTCTTGCCGCAGCCACGCGGGCCGGAGAAGAGGTAGGCGTGGTTCAACCGACCGGTACGCAACGCCTGGGACAGCGGTTCTGTGACGTGCTCCTGGCCGATCACCTCGGCGAACGTGCGGGGCCGGTACTTGCGGTAGAGCGCCAGTGCCACTCGTCCCGCCTCCTCTCGACCGGGCCATTCTCCACCCGGCGCCGCGCTGCCGAGTGCCAGGTTGTCACGCGCGCCCGACGATTTCCACGTCGATCATGCGGGTCCGGGTGGTGGGCGGTGGACCCGGGTCGATCATGGGGCGGATGGCGTGTCGACCGGGTGCGGCCGGGCCGGGTGGGGTCGGGTTGGCGTCCTCGGGCCCGGTCAGGGCCTGCTCGGGGACGCTCCGGGGGAAGACAAGGCCCCCCGTGCACCCGCCAGAGCTCGCTTATCCTTGCTGCCTTCCGGCCCTGGGGAGGTTCACGAGGTGACGCCACACGGGGGGTACCGCCAAGTGTACCCGGCCGGGCGGCGGGGCTTCGGGGGACCGGCGGGGTGGGCGTACGGCGGGGAGCCTGTATCCTGTCGGACGGAGGATTCGCCTAGAGGCCTAGGGCGCACGCTTGGAAAGCGTGTTGGGTTCACACCCTCACGAGTTCGAATCTCGTATCCTCCGCTCGCCTGAGCAGCAGAAACGTCGATGCCGATCCCTGTTTGGGGATCGGCATCAGGCGTCTGCGCGATCGATGGTGGGCCGAAGCTTTACAGCGCGACCGAGATGTACGGCTCTGCCAGGGCTAGACCGACGGCGTGGGACCTGCCGGCCGGTCGGCGATGGACTCGGAGAGCCAGCGCAGGTACGACGCTGCCCCCACCACGATCGAGGTAGCCGTCACCTGCGGATTGTCCCAGGGATGCCGCGCCAACAGCGTCGCCTCCAACTCCGGATAGCGGTCGGCGGTGGTGAGGAGCACGAGGCGCCACTCCTCTCCCGTCCCCTGCTGGCCGAGGTGCCAGAAGACGCTGGTAACTGGCCCGGTGATCTGCGCGCTGCCGGTCAGCCTCATCCCTACGACGTGCTCGGCGAGAGCCACCGCCGCCTCTCGGGTCTCGGTCGCTGTGGCCACCTCGATGAAGTCGGTCACAAGCAGAGCTAGCTCGCATGCCCGCAGCCATCCGAGACTCCGTCGACATCTACCGATCGATCTGCCTCCGATCCAGGTCATGGAGTTGGCGTCTCGGCCGCTGCGCTGACGTGCCGTCCGGCAAGACACGAGGGCGACCTGTCGGAGAAGATGTCATGGGAGACGCCTCCACACGCCGTGGCGACCGAGAGCTAACGGAAGACGGGGACCGTGAACGCCACTCTTGCCCCTCTGGATCATCGCAACGGTCGTGCGGCTCTGGTTGAAGCCTGCCTCTCGGTCGGCCTTGACCCTGCCGGCGCCGAACTGGTCCGCATCGGGGAGAACGCGGTCTTCCGCCTACGCCGGGATCCCATCGTCGCGCGCGTGGCACGCTCGGAAGCACGCCTACCCGGCACCAAACGCGAGATTGCCATCTCCCGCTGGCTCGACACAGAAGGCATCCCGGTCATCCGTGCCCTCCAGGTACCACAGCCGATCCTGGCGCAGGGCCGGGTGGTCGTCCTCTGGGAATCAGCAGCCGACACCGAGACGTACGGAACGACTGCGCAGTTGGGTGAAATTCTTCGCCGACTGCACAGCCTCACGCTCCCCGCAGAACTGTCGATGCCCCCGCTAGATCCTGTCATCAGCGCCCGGCGGCGCATCGCCAGGCTCACCGGCCTTACCGAGGATGATCGCTTCTTCCTCCGCGCTCGTTGCACAGAACTTGGTTCGGCCTACCAGGCCCTGACGTTCGAACTCCCGAGCGGAGTCGTCCATGGCGACGCCAACGTCGGGAACCTGCTCCGGGGTCGGGACAGACAAGCGGTCTTGGCGGATCTGGACGGGTTCGGCTACGGGCCACGCGAGTGGGATCTCGTGCTCACGGCGATGTACTACGAACGGTATGGCTGGCACAGCCTGGAGGAATACCAGGAGTTCGCCGAGGCGTACGGTTACGACTTGCTCCAGTCAGACTGCTACCGGACGCTTGCGGACCTGCGTGAGCTGATCATGGTGGCGTGGCTCGCTCAGAACGCGTCCCACGATCCGAAGGCGATGAACGAACTGACGAAGCGGCTCGCCACCCTGCGGACGGGAACCGGGCACCGGGACTGGCAGCCGTTCTAGCAGCCTTCCCCGGCCGCTCAACGGCCCCACAATCGATGTCCCACCGCGCTCTCTGCGAGATCACGATAGGTGGGGTCTCCAGCGAACTCGGTCGCGCGGGCGCGGAACTGCCGGACGTACTCCGCGCAACGCGCCGACTTGAGTTGCGAGCCAAGGTCGAGGGCCTGCCGGACGGTACGGCACGCTTCCTCGATTTCGCCGAGATCGAGGAAGCCACCGGCAAGCTTCATGGTCACAAAGAACGTCGTCCGAACCGATCCCCCGCCCGAGGCGAGGTATCGCCTTGCACTCGCAACGACGTCGTTGCCACGCCGGAGGTCGGCGAAGGTGTGGCTGAACTCGGACGCCAGTTCAGAGTCGTCGAAGTATCGGATCCACTGCGGATCGTCCTCGGGCCGGCTCTTCTCGAACAACTCCACGGCCCGGGCAAGACCCTGTTGGGCCCCAGACGCATCCCCACCGGCGGCGAGGGCCCGCGCCTCCATGATGTGGAAGTGCGCGGTCAGGGTCGCGGTCGCGCAGCCGCGTGTCCCACTCCTGGCGGCCCGCGCCAGGTTCGCGGCTTCCCGTGGTCTGGCCAGGTAGGTGGCCTGGTGGCTCATGGCGTCGAGGATGCCTCCGGCAAGCAGTACGTCGTCGGCCGACTGGGCGAGCCGCAGCGCTTGGACGAAGTAGCGCTGAGCCAGGCCATGAAGGCCCGCGTCGTACGACATCCACGCAGCGAGCAATGCGGTCTGCGCAACCGTCGCGTGCAACTGCCGACCAACCGTCTCGCTGTAACACCCCGAGAGAAGAGCGGCGACATCCGAGCGAAGGTACTGGATGAGCGCACGGCGGGCGTGACCACCGCCGAAGCGTTCATCCAGTTGGGCGAAGAGATCACAGGTGGCGCGAACCGCTGCGACGTCGGATGCGCCGATACGTGATCCTCCCGACCGCTCCTCGATTACCTCTGCGCTCGGCCTAACGAGCCAACTAAGCGAGGAATCAGACCAGACACGATCGTCGGTGGGAGCGGTGACGAGAGTTCGCACCCCATCAAGATCGGCTTGCCACAACCTTTCAAGCACACGGATCGCATCACTCACGCTGTCGCTGTAGGCCGTTCCCAGGCTGCTGTCGACAGACTCCGGCTCGCCGATGCCGATGTCCGCGAGCGAGACCGGGCGTGCCAGTTTGATGCCGAGCACCTCGGCTATGAGGCGGGCCGTCTTGTCTCTCGGCCGCATGCCGGCAAGCCAACGGCTCACGGAGGTGTGATCGCAGTTGACCGGAGTGCCAGCCCGTCCGGACAGCTCACGTACCGCGCGGGCAAGCGCCTTGTTCGACATGCCAGCACTTCGCATGACGTCTGCGAGTTGATCGTTGGGCGACGTGCCTGGCAATGCTCGCCCTCCTTCCGGCCGACGCAGACGCACACCTCAGACCATCTTGCACATTTGCGCCCCCGGATGCGCCCTGCCCACGCCCATCGATTCTCGCCACGCTGAGTCCAGCGAGTTTTCGTCGGAAGGAGCGGCCGACCAGCGGGGCGAATCCCGATTCTGAGCTGGATGTGACGAACGCGAACTCTTCAGCCTCCGGCCGCGCGTCACATCCCGGCCGGGGCCGGTGTCTTCCCCTTCACCGGTCCCGGCCGCCCTTCGACCGGGTGCGGCGGTCGGTGTCGGGTCGGGCCCGGCCGCCGCGCCCCCACCAACCGAGGAGGTCAGCGTGAAGCTGTGGCAACGGTGGCGGGCGTACCGCCGCGACAAATTGACGGCCGAGGTCGAGCGGCTGGCGCGTGAGCAGGACGCGGCCGAGGCGGAAGCGGCACGTCAGCGGGTACTCGAAATGGCCCGCCGTCAGCGCGACACCCCCGACCACGAGATCGGTCCCGACCCAGCCAGCCCGCCCACACCTGGCACGACCCGACGTTCCTCCTCGGCCTGCCCCTGCTCACCTACGGACAGCGACGGCTGTACCGGATGGGGCAGCAATGCTGAGCTGGCTCTGCCGCTGGTGGCGGCTCAGGCGTTGGCCGGTATACCCCCGCGACTACCGGTGGGACGGCCGCCGCTGGCGCCGGTACCGGGAGTGGCGATGACCGAGCCACCCCCTACCGCCGGCCCCGCCGCCGAAATCCCGGACCCGCCGGTCGGCACCCTGCTCCGGCTCGCCCCCGGCGAGTGGTCGCACTGCGCCACGGCGCGGCTCGGGACGTACCTGGAGATGACCCTGTCCCGGATCCACCGCAACGCCATCCACGAGGACGAGGCGGGTCTCTGGGTCTGGCTGGTCGGACACGAGCATCCGGCCTGCACCTGGTCGCATGTCGACCCGCACCCACCGTGCCTACAGGTCATGGTGCGGGTCGACGCACCTACCGCGACGGCAGGCGGAGAGCTGTCCGCGCGCTCCGAGGAAATCTATGTGCGAAGTACTAGATATCCTCGCCGTCGTCGGCTAGTCTTCCTCAGGTCAAGGGTGAAGAAAAGACGCTGACGTGACCGCCCCAGCCGAGGGCGAAGGGGCAGGGCCGAGGATCGTTCCGGCTCCGCTCGCTAG
>NZ_JBDJAV010000150.1:0-1650 GCF_039649625.1 Plantactinospora sp. ZYX-F-223
CCCCTAGGAGCCGCCGTGACCAAGGTCTACGTCTCGGCCACTTTCCGGGATCTCCAGGAGTGCCGGGCCGCCGTCCAGCTGGCGCTGCGCCGGCTGCGGGTCGAGGACATGGCCATGGAGTCGTATGTGGCCGAGGACCGGCGCCCGCTCGAACGCTGCCTGGCCGACGTCGCCGAGTGTGACGTCTACGTCGGTATCTTCGCCTGGCGGTACGGCTTCATCCCGGCCGGCTACGACCGCTCGATCACGGAGCTGGAATACCGGGAGGCGCTGACCGGCGGCAAGCCGTGTCTGATCTTCCTGTTGGACGAGGAGGCGCCCTGGCCGCGCAGTTTCGTCGACCGGGGCCGGGACGCGGAGCGGATCGAGGCGCTCCGGGCGGAGTTGGCCGACCGGCACATGTGCAGCACCTTCCGGGACCCGGCCGACCTGGCCGCGATGGTGACCGCGGCGGTGGCGAACTGCCTCACCGACGCCGGGGTGCCGGCCGGCGGTGGCATGCACACGCTGAGCCGGGACACGCTCAAGCAGTACCTGCTCCGGCTGCGGCAGCACTACGGGGTGCTGGACCTGGACGCGTTGACCCCGGAGCAGACCGAGGACTACCTCCGGATCCAGTTGATGTCGGTCTTCGTCGAGCAGTGGGTACGCGAGGATCCGCCCCCGGCCGAGCTGCCCCGGGAGTGGCTGCGGCGGATGCAGTCCGAGGGGCGGATCGGCACCGAGGACGTGCCGGAGGAGGTGGATCCCCGGGAGCTGGTGCAGTTGCACGAGTCGTACCGGGCGAAGCCGTTGCAGCGGCTCTTCGACGTACTCGGCGCGCCGGACCAGCGGGCGATCGTGCTGCTCGGCGATCCCGGCTCGGGCAAGTCGACCGTTGCCCGGTACGTGACGCTCAGCCTCACCGGCGGGCCGGTCGACGACCGGCTGACCGCGCTCGCCGATCACCTGCCGCTGCTGATCGAGTTGCGCTCGTTCATCACCCTGGCCGCCGAGGGCAAGTGCGAGAACTTCGTCGACTATCTCGACCACCGGGCCAGCACCGACGGGCTCGGCATCGAGCGGAGCGCGCTGTTGCGGCACCTCGGGGTCGGCGGCCGGGCGGTGATGGTCCTGGACGGCCTGGACGAGGTGTTCGACCGGCACCGCCGGGAGGAGGTGGCCCGGCAGATCGCCGGTTTCGCCGCCAACCACCCGCAGGTACGGATGATCGTCACGTCCCGGATCATCGGCTACTCGCGGCGGATCCTGACCAGTGTCGGGTTCGTGCACTACACGTTGCAGGACCTGGACGAGGAGCAGACCGGCGACTTCCTGTCGAGTTGGTACCGGCTGGCGATCCGGGACCGGCCGGAGGACGCGCACGCCCAGCGGGCCCGGCTGCTGGACGCGATGCGGCACTCGCACGCGATCCGGGAACTCGCCGGCAACCCGCTGCTGCTGACCATCCTGGCGATCATCGGCAAGCACCAGCCGCTGCCCCGGGAGCGCTGGAAGCTCTACGACCACGCCGCCACCGTGCTGGTGGCGCAGTGGGACACCGACCGGCACCTGCGGGAGGAGTCCCCGGCCGCCGGCTTCCTGGACCCGGAGGACAAGAAGGAGCTGCTGCGCCGGCTGGCGTACCGGATGCAGTCGGCCGACCGCGGG
>NZ_JBDJAV010000151.1:0-1643 GCF_039649625.1 Plantactinospora sp. ZYX-F-223
GGCCAGATCGAGGTTGGCGGCGATGGTGGTGGGGTGGTGTCCGCCGATCGCGGTGTCGAGTAGGGCGAGTGCGTGGGTGGTGGGCATGGCCCGGACGGCGGACCGGTGTAGGCGGTCGTGGTCGCGTTGGTGTAGGCCGCTGGTCATGCCGGTGGTGTGTTCCCACAGTCCCCAGGCGATCGAGGTGGCCGGTAGACCGGCCCGCTGCCGGGTGATGGCCAGGGCGTCCAGACCGGCGTTCGCCGCGGCGTAGTTCCCCTGTCCCGGATTACCGAGTACCCCGGCGACGGAGGAGAACAACACGAACAGCGCCAGGTCCCGGTCACGGGTCAACTCGTCCAGCCACAACGCGGCGTCGAGCTTCGGCGCCACAACGGTCTCCAGACGCTGCGGAGTCAGGGCCTCGATCGTCCCGTCGTCGATAACACCCGCGGCGTGCACCACCCCGGTGAGCCGGTCGATACCCTCGACCAGGCCCGCCAACGCCCGCCGGTCAGTGACATCACACGCCACCACACGCACCTCGGCGTCCAGACCAGCGAGCTGATCGGTCACCCCCGACCGGCTGGCCAGAACAAGCTTACGCACCCCATGCCGGCGCACCAGATGCTCGGCCACCAGCACACCGAGCCCACCAGTACCACCAGTGATCAACACCGTGCCGTCCGGATCCAACCGACGCGGGATCCTCACCACCTGCTTACCCACGGTCCGACCCGCGCCCAGATCCCGCAACACCTCACGAACCCGCTGCACCGGCGCCACCGTCACCGGCACCGGCACCAGAACACCCTCACCGAACAACTCCATCAACCGCCGCAACATCACACCCAGCCGCTGCGGCCCCGCCTCGATCATGTCGAACGGCAGATACGACACACCCGGAAAAGCATCCCGATCACGGATATCGGTCTTCCCCATCTCCAACAACACACCACCCGGACGCAGCAACCCCGCCGACGCGTCCACGAACTCACCCGCCAAACTGTTGAGCACCACATCCATCACCGGAAACCGGCCCGCGAAACCCGTATCCCGAGACGACGCCAACCGCTCCCGAGGCACACCCACCACATCCCACTTCGACTCACTGGCCGTGGCCCACACCTCCGCACCCAACCAACGGGCCAACTGCACCGCCGCCATACCCACCCCACCCGCCGCCGCATGCACCAAAACACGCTGCCCCGCCTCCACCCGAGCCAACTCCACCAAACCCAACCACGCGGTCAACCACACCACCGGAACACCCGCCGCCTGCTCCATCGACCAACCATCCGGCACCCTCGCCACCAACCGCGCATCAACCACCGTCGACGAACCAAACCCACCCGACCACAACCCCAACACCCGATCCCCCACCCCCACATGCGAAACCCCCTCACCAACCTCAACCACCACCCCCGCACCCTCCACACCAACCGACCCACCACCCGGATACACACCCAACCCCACCAACACATCCCGAAAATTCACACCCGCAGCCACCACCGCAACCCGCACCTGCCCCACACCCACCACACCCACACCCACACACCCCACACCAACCCCATCCAACGACCCACTACCATCCACATCCACCCGCCACTCACCCGAAACAGGAACAACCAGCGAATCGGCGGAAGCAGTCAGGCGCGGGACGA
>NZ_JBDJAV010000152.1:0-1642 GCF_039649625.1 Plantactinospora sp. ZYX-F-223
TCTGAGAGCGTGTTTGAGAAGGGCACCTACGCGTCCGGGCAGTCGTAGATGCCTTCGGAAACTGGTTTCCAGGCGCCGTGGTCCTCGCGTGCGCTCAACCGGTCCGCTTCACGGGCGGCACGCACCAACTGCTCGGTTGTGCGGGGGACGGCGGCCAGGAACACCGCGCCGACGTGGTGACAGAACATCGGACCGTGTTCGAGGGGCCGCAGCGACTCGCCCGCGAGGGTAGCCAGATCCTCTGTGCTCCAGTTCAGCGGCCCGGCCACCGCCTGCAACTGCGAGAGCCGGTGCCATGCCCCGCCCAGCATTCCTCTGATGGTGCTCATCGACAGCCCGACGAACGGGAACTCTCGCACCCCGAAGCCGCGGTTACGCATAAGACCGTGCAGGACGGCCGGGAACGGGTCCGGGTCCGCCGGATCGCGAGCCGGCAGAGGCTCGGGTGCCGCGCCCTCATCTGGCATGGCGAGTAGGAACTCGCGCAGGGCCGCCAACTGAGGGTGATTGCAGTAGGTCACGCGGTAGGCAAGCGTGCGCATGACGTTCCTGTCGCGGTCGGGCGGCAGCAGGTGTCCCGGCACCGGATGGCCCGCGACGACGAGCACGTCGGCCACGGGTAGGCCGAGTTCGGCGGCGATCGCTCTCAGCCGCAGCGTGTCGCAGTCCCGGCCGTTGTCCAGCAGATCACGCAGAATTTCGGCCCGCGACATATCGATCACCGTACGGCATCTGCAAGGTCGTCGAGGGTCCAGACGTGCTGACGGCGGGCGGGCCCGCCCCGGGCGAGGCGGCGGGTCATGGTGTTGATAGCGGCCCAGCGGATCATCGCCTCCGAGGTGGCGGGGTCGCGTTCGTAGTCGCGGGCGAGGCGGCGGTGGGCGGTAAGCCAGGCGAAGGTCCGTTCGACCGGCCACCGTCGGGGGATCAGGACGAAGCCTTTCTGGCCTGCGGGTTTGCGGATGATGTGCAGGGTGGTGGTCAGGATCCGGGTAGCCCAGTCGACGAGGCGGCCGGCGAAGCCGGCGTCGGCGAGGACGTACCGGACCGGTGTGGTCAGGTAGAGGCTGAGCAGGGTGGTCTTGGCGCCGTCGCGGTCCTGGACGCTGGCGGCGCAGACCATGACGACGAGGATGAGGCCGAGGGTGTCGGTGACGATGAACCGTTTGCGGCCGTTGATCTTCTTCCCGGCGTCGTAGCCACGGCTGTGCCGGCCCACGGTGTCGGCGGCCTTGACGCTCTGGGAGTCGATGATCCCGGCCGACGGTCGGGGGTTGCGGCCCTGCTGGAGGCGGAGCTGTTCACGAAGGTGGTCGAGGATACGTTGTGTGACCTCCTCCTGTTCCCAGCGGACGAAGTACCAGTAGACGGTCTGCCAGGGCGGGAAGTCGGCCGGAAGCTGCCGCCAGGAACAGCCGGTACGCACGACGTAGAGGATCGCGTCCACGATCGTCCGACGGGAGTGCTTCTCCGGCCGGCCACCAGAACGAGGCGGTGGGAGCAGCACGGCGATGTGACGCCACTGGGCGTTGGTCAGATCGGACGGGTACCGACGCTTGCGGGGCATGCCGAGGGCAACGATCCATCCACGACCATCACCCACACACCAAGTCCGACCCACCGCTTCTCAAACACTCACTGA
>NZ_JBDJAV010000153.1:0-1631 GCF_039649625.1 Plantactinospora sp. ZYX-F-223
TGCTCTGGCCGCATACGTTCGCCGGGTTGGTCAGGCCGCTGCGGTGAGTGGGCGTCCGCCCCAGCGGATGCCCTTCTCGCTGCGGACACGGGCGCGTTCACGGCGTTGGGCTGCCAGGACGTCGGGGTGGCGGGCGTTGGCGTTGCGCCAGCGCAGGTAGGCGTGCAGTGCCCGGGTCTGGGCGGTGTGGTTGCGGTGATGGGAGTTGGCGATGGTGAACTGGCGTAGCGGGCCGAAGTGGGCCTCGATGGGGTTGGCCCAGGATGCGTAGGTCGGGGTGAAGCACAGCTCGACCCGGTTCTTCCTGGCCCAGTGGCGGATCGTCTCGCTTTTGTGGGCGGACAGGTTGTCCAGGATCACGTAGATCGGGGCGCCGTCGGGGCGGGCGGCGCGGATCGACTTCAGCGCGGACAGCGTGTTCGCGGTGCCCTTGCGGCGGCGGTTGACGCCCCACAGCTGGTCGTCGCCGACGGAGTAGCAGCCGTGGAAGTACCGGACGCCGTGGGTGCGGCGGTAGGTGGCCGGCAGCCGCTGCGGGCGGCTCTGCTCGGCCCAGCCGGCTCCGGCGGTGGGGCGGATCCCGAGCGGCCCGAACTCGTCGAACGCGAACACCCGTTCCGGAAACCGGTCCAGGACCTCCTCGATCCGGTCGAGCTTGGCGTCGCGGTCGGGGTCCGGGGACTCCTTCCACGTCTTGGTCCGCTGGAACGTCACGCCCCGGCGGGCCAGCAGGCGGCGCAGTGCTTCGCGGCCGATGCGGATGACCCTGCCGTGGACTCTGCGCAGGTAGGCGGCGAGTTTGCGCAGGGACCAGCGCGTGAAGGGCTGGCCGAGCTTGGCCGGTCGGGTGGTGGCCGTCGTGACGACGAACTGCTCGTCGTCAGGACTGAGCAGGCGGGGACGGCCTCCCGCCCACTGAGGGTCCAGACAGGCCAGGCCGATCTCGTTGAACCGGTGGATGACGTCACGGACGGTGTCCTCGTCGGCCTGGACAAGCTGGGCGATTACCGGGACCCGGTTGCCGCCGGCCGATGCGAGGAGCATCATCGCGCGCCGGTAGCGCACCGAATTGGTGCTGCCCCGGCGCACGATCTGCTGCAGCTTCTGCCCTTCCTGGTCGGTCAACCTGCGCGCACGGACAGGCTCGGCCACCTTGCCTCCAGCTGTCGGACCGGATGTCGTGCTACATCCAATCGCGACAGCCGCCAGGCCGGAAACCCTCCTGGTCAGGGAATTAGTTGACCGCGCCGCCCGGCCGCTGATAGCCGCACTCGATATCACGGCCTTCAAGGTCCATCACGTATGCGTCGACGCCATTGGCATGGACCGTCACCGAGCCGTGCCGGTAGTCAACCTCGAACGGCTCGTCCTGTCTCGTCGTTCCGGGCCAGGGCGCATCTCCCGCGATTCCGACCGTCGTCACCAATGTGCCCTGGCCGGGCTTCAGCCAGTAGTCCCGCCCCCAGGGCTCTACCACCAACTCGATCAACTCGTCACCGTGGTTCTGGACGCGCAGCCGCGCCTCCGGAAGATCATCAGACCTCACGGCCTCCACCCCACCCCATCAGCCGCCGAGCAACGTCGTCTCACATCCAACTAACCCGGCGAACGTATGCGGTCAGAGCACTAGC
>NZ_JBDJAV010000154.1:0-1610 GCF_039649625.1 Plantactinospora sp. ZYX-F-223
TACTTCGACCTGAAGAAGTGGGTTCGGGCCGTGGCCGATCGTGTGTGGTGCAGGCCAGAGTGAGATCAGGGTGGTGCCGGGATCGGTTGCCGGGCCTGGAGTTCAGGCGTTGGCGGCGGCGAGGGCGGTGATTTTGGTGAGGTTGTGGGCCAGGACGCCGTATCCGCACCAGGTCCGGGCGCCGGTCAGCCCGTCGAGTCGGGTGCGGTCCCAGCCGAAGCGGTGCTTGAGGTGGCTGATGCGTCCTTCGCAGCCGGTTCGCCATTTGACGAGGCGGCGGAAGCCGGGTTGTCGTTCGTGGGTTTGGCGGGCGCTGCCGGGTCTGCCTTTGCGGGGGATGGCAACGGTTCTCACGCCGGCACCGTGCAAATCGCTTTCTACGCCGGCTTCGCCGTAGCCGCGGTCGGCGGCCACCGCGCGTGGTGGTTGGCCGGTCCGGGCGGTGATCCGTTCGATCGCGGGGGCCAACTGCGGGGCGTCGGGCGGGTTGCCCTTCTCGACGGTGTGGTCGAGCACGATGCCGTCGACGTTGTCGACGATCTGCGCCTTGTAGCCGAACTCGATCGGTTTACTGAGGCGTCCCTTGGCGATCGGGCGGGCGTCGGGGTCGTGCAGGCTCACGAGGCGCGTGGCGGAGTCGGGCTTGCCGCCGGCCAGACGGATCCGGGTCTGGCCGATCACCTGGTTGGTGCGTTCGATCATGACAGCGAGTTCGTTGACGGCCCGGCGCAGCCGCCCCCTCGCCCGGCCGGTTACCCGGTTCAGGGCGCGGCGGGCGTTACGCAGCACCGCCTGCGCGTCGGTGCAGGTCTGTCGGGCCAGGCTGGCCAGCTCTCCGGTTATCCGGGCCACCGTGGCCTGCGCCTCCTCCCGGGCCTGCGCGCCACGTAGCCGCAGATGCGCCGCGATCGAGCGGACCCGCCGCCCGGCCGCCCGTGCGCGCTGGCGAAACGGTGTCCGCGTCGCGCCGCCGACGGCCCTGATCCGTACGACGAGGCGGGACATCCGGCCCACCGCGCGGGCCAGCAGCCCGGTGTCGGTGGGGTAGTCAACGTTGGCCGACACCACGGTGGTGTCGGCCCGGACTTTTCCCGTCTTCACCAACCTCGCCTCGCACGCCTTGGCGAGCATCTCTTCGTTGAGCGCGGCGATCGCCTGCTCACCGCACCGGGTCGTGATCTTCATCAGCGTGGTCGGGTGCGGCAACCGGGCATCGATGTCGATCCGGCAGAACCGCCGCCACGAGATCGAGTCCGACACCTCAGCACACAACGACTCGTATCCCAGCCGATAGCGGTGCTTGAGGAACATCAACCGCAGGTACGTCTCCATCGGCAGGCTTGGCCGGCCGATCCGCGCGTCGAAGAACGGCACGAACGGGGCGAAGAACCGCTCGTCGTCCAACCAGGCGTCCACCCGCTCCAACTCGGCCGGCAGCCGCAGACAGACCTCCGGCAGCACCGACTCCCACAGCGACGGCTGAACGTTCCGGGTACGAAGCATCACGGATCCCCTTGCGGCGCACCAACTCCTCATACTGACCAACGACGATGAGGCTGGTCAGCGACGCCGCAACCAGCCCCATCGATCTACTTTTTCAGGTCGAAGTA
>NZ_JBDJAV010000155.1:0-1606 GCF_039649625.1 Plantactinospora sp. ZYX-F-223
TGGCAGGGGAAACTTGTGATTGCGACATCTACAAGGATCTCCGCGAGGGAGGCACTTCCGCGGTGCAGTTTACGGCGTGGTCGAAGGATCTGCGGGTCACCGCGGATGGAACGGGTGTGGTGTCGCACGTCGGTGCGGCGCTGCTGCGGATGCTGGCTGACCGGGCCGGGTTGACCGGGGCGTTGTCGGTCGGGCTGGCCCGTCGGGGCCGCTGGCCGGTCCACGACCGGGGCCGGGTCCTGGTCGATCTGGCCGTGATGATCGCCGATGGTGGCGAGGCGATCTGCGATATCGACGTGCTGCGTCACCAGCGGGAGGTGTTCGGGCCGGTCGCCTCGGACACCACCGTATGGCGGGCCCTCGACGAGATCGGCGCGACCCAGCTACGGCGTATCGCTGCGGCGCGGGCGAAGGTCCGAGCCCGGATATGGCACCTGTTGGACGGGCCACCGGCAGCTCGGGCGGCCGGCCGGGACATCGGCGATGGCGTGGTCGTGCTGGACGTGGACTCCACGATCGTGCTCGCCCACAGCGACAAGGACGGCGCCGCACCGACCTACAAACACACGTACGGCTTCCACCCCATCCTCGTGACCTGCGACAACACCGGCGAGATGCTCGCCATCGCGCTGCGGCCGGGCAACGCGGGCGCGAACACCGCCGTCGATCATCTCGACGTGCTTGCCGACGCGATCACGCAGCTGCCCACCGCACACCGGCGGCATCTGCTCATCCGGGGTGACAGCGCCGCCGCCACCCACAAGGTCCTCGACTGGCTCACCAGCCTGAACACCCGCCGTCGGCGAGTCGAATACTCAATCGGCTGGTCGATCAGCGACGCCGAACGCGCCGCCATCGGCGCCCTACCCGACACGGCGTGGACACCGGCGCTGGCCGCCGACGGCGGTGTCCGCGAGGGTGCCCAGGTCGCCGAGTTGACCGGCCTGCTGACCCTGACCGGCTGGCCCGAAGGCGCGCGGGTCATCGTCCGACGGGAACGCCCGCACCCCGGCGCGCAGTTGTCGCTGTTCGAGCACCGGGACGGCTGGCGCTACACCGCGTTCGTCACCAACACCGCCGTAGGTGTCTTGCAGTGGTTGGAGGCCCGCCACCGCGCCCACGCCCGCGTCGAGGACCGGATCCGCTGCGCCAAGGACACCGGACTGGGCCGGCTACCCTCCCGCGAGTTCACCATCAACCAAGCCTGGTGCGTTGCCGCCGCGATCGCCGTCGACCTCATCGCGTGGCTGCAACTCATCGGCTGCGATGGCGATCTCGCAAAGGCCGAACCGAAACGACTGCGCTACCGGATCCTGCACACCGCCGCCCGCCTCGTCCACGGCCAACGCCGCCGCTGGCTACGCATCCCGTCCAGGTGGCCCTGGACGCAACAGATCACCACCGCGTTCCACCGGATCGCGGCCATCCCCGCCCCCGGCTGACCAGCCCAGCCGCTGCCCCAACCACCGGAGGACCCCAGGAGACCACGCTCCGCCGCCGCGACAGACGGCCCACCACCATGCCCCGACCCGAACCGCATCGATCAACAGCGATCATCAGCCCCGAGCCGACGGAGCCGGCGTCAGGCGCGAATCATCGAGGCTAA
>NZ_JBDJAV010000156.1:0-1531 GCF_039649625.1 Plantactinospora sp. ZYX-F-223
CGGTAGTTGTCAAGTCAAGCTGAGACGGGTTGTGCCTGCTGTTCGACAGGTTGGTTGATCCAGGCCGTCTCGGGCAGCTTGGGCGGTTGGGGTCGTCGGGCGAAGCGGTGTGGGTGGGTGGCGTAGGCCTGGTCGAGGGTGGTCTGCCGCTGCTGGCGGATCTGAGCGGCGGTGCCGAAGTGTACGGACGCCGGGGTGTGCATCCCGATTCCGGAATGCCGATGCTCGTGGTTGTACGCGGTGAAGAAGGTGTCGCAGAACGCTCGGGCGTCAGCGAGGGATCCGAACCGGCCCGGGAAGTCCGGCACGTATTTCATGGTCTTGAACTGTGCTTCCGAGTACGGGTTGTCGTTCGATGTCCGCGGACGTGAATGCGATCGGAGGACCCCGAGGTCGGTGAGGAGTTCGGACACGGGTTTCGACACCATCGCGCCGCCCCGGTCGGCGTGGATCGTGTGCGGCTCGGCCCTGTTGCCGGCGACGGCCGTGGCGAGGAAGTCACGGGCCAGGACGGCGTCCTCGACGGCTGCGACGAGCCAGCCGGTGACGTACCGGGAGTAGATGTCGATCACGACGTAGCACCTGTACCAGACTCCTTTCACAGGGCCTTTGAGTGCGGTGATGTCCCAGGACCAGACCTGGCTGGGGCCGGTTGCGGCCAGTTCTGGACGGACCCGGGGCGGGTGTGTCGCCAGGCGCCGCCGCTCGAGGGTGTGCCCGGCAGTGCGGGCGATGCGGTACATCGTCGACAGTGAGCACCAGTACCTGCCTTCGTCCAACTCACGGGCCCACACCTGAGGGATCGCCAGATCCTGGTAGGTCGGCGAGTTGAGCAGGTCGAGCACCCGGGTGCGTTCGGCGGCGGTCAGCGCCTGCGGCGGCGGGGTGCGGGGCAGCCATGGCCCGTGCCGAGGGCCCAGCGGGCGGGCACGCCGGTAGTAGGTCGCCGGTGAGATCCCGGTCAGCGCGCACGAGCGTCGCACCGACACGTCGATCGAACGCAGCTGGGCGAACGTGCCGGTCAGGACGCTTTCGGCGGCAGGTCGTCGTCCACGCTCTCGGAGAGTTCTTCCAAGAGCGCGTGCGCTTTTCCCATAATGTCCAACGCCATCCTGGTCTTCTTCAGATCAGCCTGCAGCTTCTCGTTCTGCCGACGCAGCCTCGCCAGTTCGACCTCTTCGGCAGTTCTCTTCGGCCGCCGGGCCGGCCCGCCGGTGTCTGTCTCGTCGCCGCCCAGAAGGCCCGCGTCGCGGGCTCTCGCCCATTCGATGACATGCGACGAATAGAGCCCTTCCCGACGCAGGACTGCCCCTTTCTCGCCGTTCGGGGCGTTCTCGTACTCGGCCACGATCGCGAGCTTGTACTCCGGGCTGAACACCCGCCGTGATGGCCGTGGCGCCGGGTCGACCCCGCCGGACGGACCAGGCTGGTCGGTAGAAGGTGTGGACACGTACACAAGGATCTCCGATCCCGCCCCAGGTCAGCACCCCGAGTTCACACGAGGTGTCTCACACCATCCTGACCAAGAGGG
>NZ_JBDJAV010000157.1:0-1530 GCF_039649625.1 Plantactinospora sp. ZYX-F-223
CTAGTGCGGTGTCCACTAACGTTCACCGGGTTTCCGGTGGTGTTGTGGATCCTCGCCGGTGACGGCGAGCGACTCCCCACCCGGTGGTTGGTGGGGCGGGCCACCGCTGGCCAACCGACCCTCACGCCGCCCGGGGTGTTGTGGTGGGCGGCGGGGGTCACGTCGGGACCGGCCGGCACCGGGCAGGTGCCGGCCGGCTCGACGGTGCGTGACCACCCCACCCGACACCACCGGCACAGCGGCAGCAGGGGTGGGTGGGGTGGTAGGTCCGCCGCCCGGAGTCCGGGTGGCGATGATGGCCGCCGCGACCAGGTCACGATGGCCCGCAAATTCGCAGTACGAACAGGTGAGGTTCCGGTCTCGGGGTTTCGGTATCCGCCGGGTGCAGGCGGGGCAGGTCGACGACGTTCCCCGCTCGTCGACCAGAACGACTCTGATCCCGGCCAGGGTCGCCTTGTCGTGGAGGATGCGGATGAGGTGACCGATCTGCCACTGCCGCAACCGCAGGTTGTGCCGCCGCCCGGCCTGGAGGTCGAGCACGCCACGAGGGTCACCAACCCGCAGGGTCCCGACCTGGTGAGCCACAGCCCAGCCGATCACCGTCTTCGCCGCCTCGTGCTGGGCCTGCCGGACCCGCCGCCGATGCCGGCCCTCCACCACCCGCGCCCGACACCGATACCGCCGCCACCGCCGCGACCCCCGCTGCCCCCTTCCCGGCGCCCGACGGGAGACAGCACGGCGACGCCGCTTCGTATCCGACAGGTGCTGGCGGTGTTCGGCCCGGATCGCGCGGCCGGACACCAACAGGGCCTGCCCGTCGGGGCCGGCGACCGCGTACGGATGGATCACCCCCAGATCCACCCCCGCTACCCGCCCCAGGTGCGGACCCTCACCGACCGGATATTCCGTGACCGGGATCTCGGCGGTCACATCCAGGAACAACCGACCACCCTCGCAGAGCAGGGTGACCGACCGCACCTGCTCGGCTGGGTAGGGCAGGCGCCGGGCCAGCCGCAGCCACAACGGCGCCGTCCCACGTGCGGTCGGGACACGGACCCGACGGTCGTCGAGGGTGAAGGTCCCGTGATACCAGCGCACCGGCATCAGGAACCGGCGACGACGCGGAAACCGGACGGCGGCGTCGCCGTCCTTGCGGCGTTTCGCCGCCGCGAACCAGGCGTCGGAGAAGCGGCGCAACACCGACCGGGCGCCCGTGGAGTCCAAGTCCCCGAACGTCCCCGGTCCGGCAGCGGCCAACTCCCGACACAACTCTTGATAACCCGCCAACGGGACGTCCCGACGGACTCGACGCCACGCGTTGACCTCCAACACACACGCCCACACGTCCCCGGCCGACCGGAGCAGCCCGAAACACCGCCGCCGCTGACCTGACGTCAACCGCAACCCCACCCGTGCGGTCCGATACACCACCACAGCAGCGGCCGGATCCCGACGACGAGGCATGACCCACAGCCAACCCGACTGGTACGACAGAAACCCGGCAAACGTTACTGGACACCGCACTAGCCG
>NZ_JBDJAV010000158.1:0-1522 GCF_039649625.1 Plantactinospora sp. ZYX-F-223
GTCGGCGGGTTCGGCGATCGGGGTCGCCGGACGGTTGCCGATCTCCAGGCGTTCGGTGTCGACGAGGACGCAGTCCAGTGCCGGGTCGAACCGGTCCGCGTGCCGGGACCGGGTGACCACCACCCGGGCACCGGCGTCGGCGAGCATCGTGTTCACCCGGTCGGCCGGGAACGACGGGTCCAGCGGCACGTAGGCGCCACCGGTCTTCCAGACCGCCAGGAAGGTGGCGATCAGGTCCGGACCCCGGTCCAGCAGCACCCCGACGAGGGACTCCGGCCCCACGCCCCGGGACCGCAGGTGCCGGGCCAGCCGGTTCGCCCGGGCGTCCAGCTCCGCGTAGTCGAGTTCCAGCTCGCCGAGTGCCACCGCGATCCGGTCCGGGTGCGCGGCGGCCACGTCGGCGACCAGCTCCGGCACGGTACGGGTCGGCGCCGTGCTGGGGTTGACGGCGTACTCGCCGAGCAGCCGCTCCCGCTCGTCCGCCGGCAGGTGGTTGCCCCGGGCGTCGCCGCCGACACCGGTCGCCGCCATCGCCGCCAGCACCGCCCGGTACATCGCGCCCAGTCGGGTCGCGTCCGGCCGGCTCAGCATGTGGGTGTCGGCGGTCAGCACCAGGCTGCCGGTCATCGCGGCGACGGCCAGGCCGAACTCGGTGGCTCCCTCGCCGAGGCCGGACTCCACGTCGACCAGTTCGGTGTCGACCGCGTCGAAGTCCTGGTAGCTGAACCGCACGTCCAGCAGGCGCTGGCCGTCGGCCAGGTCACGCTGGATCGCCGGCATCGGATAGCGCCGGTGCGGCCAGAGTTCGACCTCGCGGTCGAAGACCTGCCGGACCAGCTCACCCCAGGTCGCCGCTCCTCGCCGGTGAGCGAAGGGCAGGGTGTTGAGGTACATCCCGTACACCCGGTCGGCGCCGTCGACCTCGGGTCGGGCGCTGCACACCAGGCCGGTGAAGAACGCCGGCTCGTCGGTGAGCTGGCTCATCACCTTCAGGTGTGCCGCGTGCAGCACCGCCTTCAACGACGTACGGGTCGCCGTGGCCAGCGCCCGCAGCTCCGGCTCCAGGTCGCGTACCGGCACGGTGACCGAGTACGGCTCCCGGGGCGTCGCCGGGTCGGCGGCCCAGCCGGTCGGCAGCGACAGCCGGGTGTACCCGTCGACGATGCCGCGCCAGTAGTCGCGGTCCTCCGTCGAGGACAGCGAGCCGAGTTCGGCGGCGATGAAGTCCGCGTACCGGACCGCCGGGCGGGTCGCCGGTGCCGGTGTGCGGCCGGCCCGGAGCTGCTGGTACAGCTCCAGCAGCTCGGTCAGCATCGCCCGGTGGCTCCACCCCTCTGTGATCGGGTGCGAGACCGTGACGGACATCCACCACGCCTCGTCGCTCTCCTCGTGCACGGCGAACCGCAGCAGCGGGGCCACCCCGAGGTCGAACAGCTCGGCCCGTTCCGCCGCGGTGAACTCCCGGATCGCCTGCTTCCGCCCGGCGGCGTCGAGCTGCCGGATGTCGCGTACCGCGATCGGG
>NZ_JBDJAV010000159.1:0-1505 GCF_039649625.1 Plantactinospora sp. ZYX-F-223
GCAATGCCGCTCAGTTAAGGGGTCGGAGCGCTTGTCAAGCGGCGTGTTGCCAGACGAGGACGGCGGGGTCTCGGTATAGAGGTATGTCACTCGAAGACAGCCTCTGGACCGGGAGCCCCGCCGTTGGAACAGTGTGCCATCACTCGCACGATCGCGGTGGCTTCGGGCCGGTTCGCGCCGGGTCATCTGGGTGAGTTGACGCAGCAGGTGCCGTTCGAGATGGTCGATGCCGTCCTGGCGGAGTCGGGAGCGATGCAGTCCCGGGTGCGGGATCTGCCGTCGCGGGTGGTGGTGTATCTGCTGCTCGCGGCTGGGTTGTTCACCGACCTGGGTTACCGGCAGGTGTGGGCGCGGTTGGTCGCCGGGTTGGACGGGTTGGCGGTGGCGATGCCGACGTCCTCGGCCTTGGCCCAGGCCCGCCGTCGGGTCGGGGACAAGCCTCTCGTGGCGTTGTTCCGGCTGCTGGCGGGTCCACCGGCCGGGGCGGCCCGGTGGCGGGGTCTGCTGGTGTGCGCGATCGACGGCACCAGCATGTTCGTGCCCGACAGTGCGGCGAACCTGGCGGTCTATCCGCGTCAGGCCGGCACTCACGGCGGGTCTGGGTATCCGATGCTGCGGCTGGTCGCCGTCGTGGCCTGTGGCACCCGTGCCCTCATCGACGCGGTGTTCACCCCGATCAGCGTTGGAGAACTCGCGTGTGCGGGGCGTCTGCTGGGTTGCCTGCGTCCAGGCATGCTCCTGCTGGCCGATCGTGGTTTCGCCGCCCGCACGATGATCGAACAGTTCACGGGCACTGGAGCTGACCTGCTCATCCGCGACAAGGACGACCGGCGGCTACCGGTCATCCGCCGCCTTCCAGACCGATCATGGCTGTCCATGATCGGCCCCATGATCGTGCGGGTCATCGACGCCGAGATCACCGTGACCTGCGACGGGAAGCACCACATCGGCCGCTACCGGCTACTGACCACGCTGACCGACCACCAGAGGTTCCCGGCATCAGACCTGGTCACCCTCTACCACCAGCGGTGGGAGATCGAGACCTGCTACCTCGAACTGAAATCCACCACCCTGCACGGGCGAGTCCTCCGTGCCCGCACCCCGACCGGAATCAACCAAGAGGTCCACGCCGTGCTCGCCACCTACCAGACCCTGCGGCTGGCGATGGCCGACGCCACCGCCTGCCGTTCCACCACCAACCCGGACCGGGCCAGCTACACCATCGCCCTGAACACCGCCCGCGACCAGGTCATCCACGCCGCAGGTGTCATCGCCGACACCACCATCGACCTCGTCGGCGTCATCGGCCGCGCCGTCCTGACCGACCTGCTACCGGCACGCCGCGCCCGCGTCAGCCCACGCGTGACCAAACGCGCGATCTCCAAACACCGCGCCAAAGGCACCATCGACCGCACCAACTACCAGGCCACATTCAAGGTCAACATCGTCCCCACCGCAGGATTGACAACCGACCCACCGCCCTAACTACGCGGCATTGCCGCTAG